>NZ_JAZHLJ010000063.1:4294-21226 GCF_036549495.1 Aurantimonas sp. C2-5-R2 | reverse complement strand
TCCTCAGTGGAATCGGCACCCCGAGCCTAACGGCTCAAGGCGGGCAACGCCGCCCACTTCAGAGTTTCAACAGAGACCGGGACATTCCCCGGCGCGCTCGACCGGGCGGTGATCAAGTTCCGTCGCGGAGGCACCGACGTCGAGGTGCTCGGCATGAACGAGGCGAGCAGTACGCTGGTTGATCGTCTCGGCGTGCATGATAAGCCGGGCGCGCTGGACGAGTTGCCAGGGCATTGAGGGAGGACGGTATGAGCAAGATTCTCGCGCTGGTCGACGGCTCGCAATACACCCAGAGCGTCTGCGACAACGCTGCCTGGGCCGCCGACAGGCTCGGCGCCCCGGTCGAACTGATGCATATCATCGGCCGTCGGGATACTCCCTCGGCGCCCGCCGACCTGTCCGGCAATCTCGATCTCGGCGAGCGCGAGACGCTGCTGAAGGAACTCGCCGATTTCGACGAGCAGAAGGGCAAGCTGGCGCGCAAGCGCGGCCGTCTGGTGCTGGCCGAGGCCGGCGCGCGCTTGAACGAAAAGGGCGTCTCGGCGGTCGAGGAGCGGCTGCGCTCCGGCGATGTCGTCGACACGCTGCTCGAGTTCGAAAAGGACGCCGATCTCGTCGTCATCGGCAAGCGTGGCGAGGCGGCGGATTTCGCCAAGCTGCATCTCGGCTCCAATCTTGAGCGGGTGCTGCGTGCCTCGACAAAGCCGGTTCTCGTCGCCGCCCGTGCCTTCCGGCCGATCCGCCGGTTCATCGTCGCCTTCGATGGCGGCCCGAGCGCGACGAAGGCGATCGACCATCTCGTCACCAGCCCGTTACTGAACGGCGCGGCCTGCGAACTGGTCATGGTGTCGGCGAAGAGTTTGGACGAGCGGCTGGACCGCGCGGCCGCGCGCCTGCGCGAGGCCGGCTACGACGTGACCGCGACGCTGGAAAAAGGTGAGCCCGACGAGGTGATTGCCGCCCATGTGAAGCGCGACGACGTCGATCTCATCGTCATGGGCGCCTATGGCCACTCGCGCATCCGCAACTTCCTGATCGGCTCGACGACCAGCGAGATCGTCCGTGCCTGCCTGCGGCCGGTGCTGATGTTCAGGTAGGCGGACGCTAATCCAGCGCCGCCCGAACCAACTCGGCCTCCATCGCCTCGGCGAAGACCTCGTCGCGCGCCTCGCCCATGATGCTTTCGCGGCCAATCTCCAGCATGATCGGCACCGCGAGCGGCGAGACCTGGTCGAGGTCCTTGTGGACGATGTGGTGCTTGATGCGGGCGAGAAGGTCGGACACGCGTCTCACATCGAGAAGCCCCGTCGCCGCGTCGTCCCACGTCGCCCGCATCAGGACGTGGTCGGGCTCGTGCGCGCGTAACACGTCGTAGATGAGATCGGCCGAGACGGTCATCTGCCGCCCGGTCTTCTCCTGGCCGGGATGGCGCTTTTCGATCAGCCCCGAGATCACCGCGCATTGCCGGAAGGTGCGTTTGAGCAGCCAGGAATCGGCCATCCAGGCCTCCAGGTCGTCGCCGAGCATGTCCTCGTCGAGGAGCGCATCGAGCGAGAGCTTTCCGTCGGCGATCATCGCGCCGATGTCGCCCTTGCCCCAGATCGAGACCGCGTAGTCGGTGGCGACGAAGCCCAGCGGCTCGGCCCGCGCCCGCTCCAGCCGGCGGGTGAGCAACATGCCGAGGGTCTGGTGGGCAAGACGCCCCTCGAAGGGGTAGAGCACCATGAAAAAGCGCTGGCCGTTCGGAAAGGTCTCGATCAACAGATCGTTCGCCCCGGGGATGACCGACTTGCGCTGCTGGATCGCCAGCCATTGCGCCACCTGTTCGGGAAGCGCGCCCCAGCGCGCGGGGTCGGCAAGCATGGCGCGCACCTGTTCGGCCAGATAGGTGGTCAGCGGGAATTTCGCTCCGGCATAGGCCGGGATCCGGGCGTCCTCGGCGACGGTCTTCGAGACATAGCACTCGTTCTCGCGAATGCCCTCGAAGCGCAGCACCATGCCGGAGAAGGAAAAGGTGTCGCCGATCGCCAGACTCTCGACGAAGCCCTCCTCGATCTTGCCGAGGACCGGCCCGCCGCGGCCGATCGCGCTCCGCGTCTTGCGCCGGATCAGCCGGACGGCCAGCATTGGCGCCTCGATGATCGTGCCGGCGTTCATCCGATATTGCTGGGCGATGCGCGGATGGGTGATGCGCCAGGTGCCGTCCTCGGTCAGCTTGATCTTGGCGTAGCGCTCGTAGACCTTGAGCGCGTAGCCGCCGGTGGCGACGAATTCGACGATGCGGTCGAACGTCTCGCGGTCGAGCTCGCGATAGGGCGCGGCCGTCGTTACCTCGTCATAGAGGTCATCGGCGCGGAACGGCTCGGCGACGGCCATGCCAAGCACGTGCTGGGCGAGCACGTCGAGCGCGCCGTCCCTCAGCGGCGGCGTGTCCTGCGCGCCGAGATAATTGGCGTCGAGCGCCGCCTGGCATTCCATCACCTCGAAGCGGTTGGCCGGCACCAGGATCGCCTTGGAGGGCTCGTCCATGCGGTGGTTCGACCGGCCGATCCGCTGGGCAAGGCGGGACGCGCCCTTCGGCGCGCCGACATGGACGACGAGGTCGACGTCGCCCCAGTCGATGCCGAGGTCAAGCGTCGAGGTCGCAACGACGGCGCGCAACCGGTTATCGGCCATCGCCGCCTCGACCTTGCGGCGCTGGGCGACATCGAGCGAGCCGTGATGCAAGGCGATCGGCAGCGTCTCGTCGTTGATCCGCCAGAGTTCCTGGAACAGCCGCTCGGCCTGGCTGCGGGTGTTGACGAACAACAGCGTTGTCCGGTGGGCGCGGATCGCCTCATAGACCTCCTTCATGGCGTAGGTCGCCCCATGCCCCTGCCAGGGCACGCGCTCCTCGGATCGGAGGATGGTGATGTCGGGCTTGGCACCGCCCTCGACCGTGATCAGGTCGGCCATCGGGGCGGCATCGGCCGGCTGCGCGACGAGCCAGCGGCGCAGTTCGTCGGGCTCGGCGACGGTCGCCGAGAGGCCGATGGTTTGGAGGTCCGGCCGAAGCTGTCTTAATCGCGCCAGCCCCAGCGACAGAAGATGGCCGCGCTTCGAGGTGACCAGCGAGTGCAACTCGTCGAAAATCACACAGCGCAGATCCGAGAAGAAACCGCGTGCGTCCTTGGCGGCGAGCAGCAGCGCGACTTGCTCCGGCGTGGTCAGGAGAATGTCCGGCGGTTTCAGCTTCTGGCGCTGGCGGCGCACCTGCGAGGTGTCGCCGGTACGCGTCTCAAGCGAAACGTCGAGGCCGATCTCAGCGACGGGCCTTTCCAGGTTGCGGCGGATGTCGGTTGCGAGCGCCTTCAGCGGCGAGATGTAGAGCGTGTGGACGCCATGCGGCCGCGTTCCCGGCTTCGTGGGGCCGCGACGGTGAAGATCGACGAGCGAGGGCAGGAAGCCGGCTAGGGTCTTGCCGGCACCGGTCGGCGCGATCAGCAGCACCGAAGCACCTACCTCGGCGCGCCGCAGAAGATCAAGCTGATGCGGTCGCGGCGACCAACCGTTTCGCGCGAACCAGTCGTGGAACGGTTCGGGCAGCGAGGCCGCGCCGTCGGGCTGCGTGCCGCCCGGGAGTTTGCTCCTGGCTGTCATGATCCGGACCGATCCCTCAGACGCCCGCACCACAGCTGCTCGCTGATTCGGTGCCGGTTCGGCTGTTGACGTTCTCGAGCAGACAGTCATCTTCGCTGCGCGCCCGCCCGATCATCACCCTTTTCCGCCATAAACCAGGAAGCCTGCGATGTCCGTCTCCGATTCCGACACCTTGCTCGACTGCCTCGTCATCGGAGCAGGCCCGGCGGGCCTGACGGCGGCGCTCTATCTTGCCCGCTTCAAACGCCGCAGCCTGATCGTGGACGCTGGGGATCCGAGAGCCGCCTGGATTCCGACTAGCCATAATATTCCCTTCTTCGAAAGAGGCATCAGCGGCCGCGAGATTCTGGTGCGCGAGCGCGCGCACGCTTGCCATTACGGAGCGGAGATCGCCGAAGGCAAGGTCGTGCGCCTCGAGAAGCGTGACGACGGTATTTTTCACGCCCACGTGGAGGTCGTGCCGGATGCCAAAGGTCAGTCCTTCGACGTGACGGCCCGGAACGTCCTGCTCGCGACCGGCGCCCGTGACATCGAGCCGGACCTGCCTGACGTGTCCGATGCGGTGCGGCGCGGACTGGTGCGCTATTGCCCGATCTGCGACGGCTACGAAGCCCAGCACAAGGCGATCGCCGTCATAGGGCGCGGGGCGCGGGGGCTTGGCGAAGCCGCATTCGTGGCGCGGACCTATTCGCGCGATGTGACCTTCCTGACGCTCGGCGTCCCGATGGAGCTCGATGGCGAGGAATGGGAATTGGCCAACCGACACGGGGTGAAGGTCGTGACTGAACCAATCGGCGAGCTTCGGGTCGAGGGTGACCGGATTGCCGCGATACGGTTGGAAAGCGGAGCCGAACACCGGTTCGATCTCATCTATTCGGCATTGGGGCTGACGCTGCGATCCGAACTGGCCGTGGCTCTCGGCGCGGAACATGACGCCACCGGGGCGTTGACCGTCGACGAGCACAACCGCACGAGCGTCGGGGGGCTCTATGCCGCCGGCGCGGTTGTGCGCGGGCTCGACCAGATCGTCGTCGCCATGGGGCACGCCGCCATCGCTGCGACCGACATCCATAACCGTTGCGCGCTCCCGACCCAGGAGGAGCCGAAGGAGCGCGCAACGAAAGATCGGACGCGGTCAGCTCCTGCATAGAGCCGTCGGGCCCACTCTCGGGTGAAGGGGCCGACAATCAGCGCTTCCGTACCAGCAGGGCCAGCGCGATACCGCCGAGAATGAGCGTCGCCGCGAGCACGAAGCGCAGGGTCAGCGCCTCGGCGAGAAACAATACGCCGCCCAGCGCAGCGATCACCGGCACGGTGAGCTGCACGATGGACGCACGCGTCGCCGTCAGGCCGGGCAGCGCCCGATACCAGAGGACGTAACCCAAGCCCGAGGTAACCGCGCCGGAGGCGATGGCGATGACGATTCCGGAGGTTGTCATGCCGCTCTGGAACGCGGAGAGCGCGATCAGCGGGATCGCCAGCGGCACAGTACGGATGAAGTTGCCGGCGGTCTCGCCCATCGGGTCGGTCGCCGCGCGTCCGCGTAGCGAATAGACGCCCCAGGCAACGCCCGAGGCGATCATCAGGACGGTTCCGAGGAGAGCCGGCGTCACCAGCGCGGGGGCGATCCAGTAGACGAAAGCGGCGAAGGCGATCGTCAGTCCGGCGATCTCTGAAAGGCCAGGCCGTTCGCCTCGAATCAGGCCCCATGCGATCATCGTCGCCTGCACGGAGGCGAACAGCACCAGCGCGCCGACCGCCGCGCCGAGCTGCAGATACGCATAGGAAAACGCCACGGCGTAGACGAACAGGGCCAGCGCCGAGGGCCAGCCGCCCGGCAGCCGGACTGTCGGGGATGAATTCCGGTTGGCGTTGACGAGCAGCAGCGCCAGCACCGCCGCGCCGGACGCGAGCCGCACCCCGGTATACCCCGCGGCGTCGATGGCGCCGTCGCCGAGCGCCAGTCGGGCAAGGATCGAATTGCCGGCGAAGGCGACCATCGCCAATGTCGTCAGCCAGAACGTCGATGACATGAGCCGCCTGCCGGGTGGGAAGAATCACCCGGCAGTATCGCCGTGAAGCTGGCGGCCGCGTCAACCGCCTTTACCAAGCTCACGCCGCTGAGGGGAGTGGCTCGCCGGTTTCCAGAAGCGTCTTCAGGCCGCTGGCGATCTTCGCCCAACCGGTCCGAATGCCCTCGGCGCTCTTGACGAGATCGGTATGCGTGATGGTGAATTTGCAGACTTCGCCCTGCGCCTCGATCTCGAAGGTGACCGTCGAGACGGGATGCTGATCCTCGTCCCATTTGGGCTGGAACGTCGCCTTCAAGCGACGCGGCGGATCGGCCTCGATGATCTTGCCGTCGAGCATCGTTTTTCCGTCCGGCCAGACATAACGCAGTTGGGAGCCAACCGCGCCGTCGGTCTCGACTCGGCTGTTCATGTAGTACTTTTCCGTCATCGCCGGGTCGAGCAGGGCATTCCAAAGGCGCTCCGGCGTCGTGCGGATGAAGGTTTCGAGGAGAAAGTCGGGCTTCGTCATGGGGGTCTCCGTTTCGAGGGCCGTCTTCAGATCCATCGCCAGCCTGGCCCAGGGTTTGCGGAACGGTTCGATCCACCGGTCAGCCAGCGCCTGGATCGGCGCCGGGTTGAGGTAGTGGTGTTTGAACCGTCCCGACTTTCGGGTGACGACAAGGGACGCCTCCTCCAGAACCCTCAGATGTTTCATGACGCCGAAGCGGCTCATGCCGACCCTTCGCTCGAGTTCTGTCAGGGTCTGACCGTCCGCTTCGCGTAGTGCATCGAGAAGCAGCCGGCGGGTCGGATCACTGAGGGCTTTGAAGATCGCGTCCATGGTCGTTTAATACGTTACTTTATAGTCACGTGACAATAGGGTAACATAAAATTTCTCGACGGATCGAACCGAACTGCTACATAGCCGGAGGTGAAGCCCGACGACCTCCTCCACCCGACGCCCGAAGGGCTCTATTGCCCGCCCGGCGATTTTTATATCGATCCGGTGCGGCCGGTCGCTCGCGCGCTCGTTACCCACGGCCATGCCGATCACGCGCGGCCGGGCAACCACAGCGTTCTGGCGACCCGGCAGACCCTCGACATCATGGCGCTGCGCTATGGCGAGGCGTTTTGCGCCGAACGTCAGACCGCTGCGCTTGGCGAGACGATCCGGATCGGCGACGTGTCTGTCAGCTTTCATCCCGCCGGCCATGTGCTGGGTTCGGCGCAGATCGCCGTCGAGCACAAGGGCCTCAGGATCGTCGCCTCCGGCGATTACAAGCGTCGGCCGGACCCCACCTGCGCCGGCTTCGAGCCGGTCGCTTGCGACGTGTTCATCACCGAGGCGACCTTTGCGCTGCCGGTGTTTCGCCATCCCGATACCCGCGACGAAGTCGCCAAGCTCCTGAAATCGGTCGAGCAGTTTCCCGATCGGGCGCATCTCGTCGGCGCCTATGCCCTCGGCAAGGCGCAGCGCGTCATCAGGCATCTGCGCGAGCCCGGCTACGACGCGCCGATCTACATCCACGGCGCGCTGACAAAACTCTGCGACTACTACCGGAGCGAGGGTATCGACCTTGGCGAATTGCGGCCGGCGACGATCGAAGGGGGCGGCAAGGGCGATTTCGCCGGCGCCATCATCGTCGGGCCGCCCTCGGCCTTCGCCGACAAATGGGCGCGGAGGTTTCCCGATCCGGTGTCGTGCTTCGCCAGCGGCTGGATGCGGGTGCGCCAGCGCGCTCGCCAACGCGGCGTCGAACTGCCGCTGATCATCTCCGACCACTGCGATTGGGACGAACTGACCGACACGATCGACGAGATCGCCCCGAACGAGGTCTGGGTGACCCACGGCCGCGAGGAGGCATTGGTGCGCTGGTGCGAATTGCGGCAGTTGCGCGCGCGGCCGCTGCATCTGGTCGGCTACGAGGACGAGGCGGAGTAGCGACGCGTGATGACGCCGGACGCTCGAAGCCTGGTGCGCGTTTTATCTGCCGAGGTTCGTGGATGCAGGAACGCATCGGTGTATCCTCACGTTTGCGAATGAGACAGTCCCGGAAACGCAGGAAGGAGTTCCATGACCCAGGTTCACTACGAGGTTGTTCGGCACGACGGCGGCTGGGCCTACAAGGTTCAGGATGTTCTTTCAGAGACTTTCCCGACCCATGATCGGGCGCTCTTTGCCGCTCGGAGCGCCGCGGCGCGGCAGCGTGCGGCAGGCGAGACGATCGGAATCCGCTACGAGGACGCCGACGGAAACTGGCACGATGAAATCGCCAAAGGCGACGACCGTCCGGAAACCGACGTTGAGGATACTGCCGGGGCGCAGTGACGGATTAGCCCGCGGCCATCCCTACCCCGGCGGTCAGGTCCCGCCTCGTGCGCCGGCGCGGCCCAAGATTCGAGGCTTCTCGCGCCGGGGATGGCGCACTCGTTCTGAACCACGCCGCGGCTCTCGACAGTCGGATCGTATTGGAAGGTTGGCTATCCATTCGTTACGGAACGCAGCGCGAACTCCGGAGTTTGAGGTCTGCAAGCTGCGTTCTGATTCTCCTGACCGCCGCGCTGCCACGATCGACGAAATGGGGTGATGAAATGAGCAAGAATTCCGGCAAGAAGGCCAGAGGCGCTATCGAGCTCGGCGGCGTCGAATTTGAACGCGGCGCAGGGGGCGAGATCCACCAGGTCGCCGGCGGCGATGTACCGGTATTGACAACCCAAGGCGGCGTTCCTGTCGCCGACGACCAGAACTCCTTGCGGGCCGGGCAGCGTGGGCCGACGCTGATGGAGGACCAGCATTTCCGCGAAAAGATCTTCCATTTCGACCATGAGCGAATTCCCGAGCGGGTGGTCCATGCGCGCGGATTCGGGGTTCATGGAACCTTCGAGACCTACGAGTCGCTTTCCGACATCACGCGTGCCGATATCTTTCAGCGGGCTGGCGAGAAAACCGATATGTTCGTCCGGTTCTCGACAGTGGCCGGTAACAAGGGGTCAGCCGATCTGGCGCGGGACGTGCGTGGTTTCGCTTGCCGATTTTATACCAAGGAGGGAAACTGGGACATCGTCGGGAACAACATCCCGGTGTTCTTCATCCAGGACGCGATCAAGTTCCCCGATCTCATCCATGCCGCCAAACAGGAGCCAGACCGTGGATTCCCGCAGGCGCAGACGGCGCATGACAATTTTTGGGACTTCATTTCGCTCACGCCTGAATCGATAAACATGGCCCTGTGGATTATGTCCGACCGGACGATTCCACGCTCCTTCCGCTTCATGGAAGGCTTCGGCGTCCACACCTTCCGGATGATCAACGCCGAGGGAAAATCCACCTTCGTCAAGTTTCACTGGAAGCCTAAGCAGGGTCTGCAGTCGGTCGTCTGGAATGAGGCACTCAAATTGAACGGTGCCGATCCCGATTTTCATCGTCGCGACCTCTGGGATGCGATCCAGATGGGTGATTTTCCTGAATGGGAACTCGGCTTGCAGCTCTTCGACGAGAGTTTCGCGGAGAAGTTCGATTTCGACGTTCTCGACCCCACGAAAATTATTCCCGAGGAGGAAGTGCCGATCCGCATCGTCGGCAAGATGACGCTCAATCGTTGTGTCGATAATTTCTTCCAGGAGACCGAGCAGGTCGCTTTCCAGACCGGTAATGTTGTGCCAGGCATCGACTTTACCAACGACCCGCTACTGCAGGGACGCAACTTCTCCTATCTGGATACCCAGTTGAAGCGGCTCGGCGGCCCAAACTTCACCCATATTCCGGTGAATGCGCCGCGTTGCCCGTTCCATCACTTCCAGCAGGACGGCCACATGGCCATGCACAACCCGAAGGGTCGGGCCAACTACGAGCCGAACTCGTGGGGCGGGGAAATGGGCGGGCCGCGTGAATCGCCGGAAAAAGGCTTGTCCTCTCACCCCGAGGATGTCGTGGGCGAAAAGCGCCGGGTCCGCTCGGAGACATTCGCCGACCACTACAGTCAGGCACGCCAGTTCTACCTGTCCCAGACGGGGACCGAGCAGAACCACATCGCCGACGCTTTCATCTTCGAGCTGTCGAAAGTCGAGACCACGGCCATCCGGATGCGGATGGTCGCGCATCTGCTCAATGTGGACGAGGACCTGGCCAAGAGCGTTGGGGACGGTCTTCGTCTGAAGAAAATGCCGGAGGCCGCCGACGCCGCAAGGCCGACCAAGATGGACCTGAAAACGTCACTGAAGCTGTCCATTCTGCTCAATGGGCCGAAGAGCCTGAAGGGACGTAAGCTGGGCGTGCTTGTTACGGACGGCGTCGACGCCGACCTGTTCAAGGCGTTGAAGTCGGCGATCGAGGCCGAGGGCGCGATGTTCGAGGTCGTGGCTCCGATGGTGGGCGGCGTCAAGGCAAGCGATGGCAGCTGGATCGAGGCCAAGCAAAAAGTCGATGGAGGCCCCTCGCTACTTTACGACGCGGTAGCGGTGCTGGCCAGCAAGGAGGGCGCCGAGTTGCTGACCAGGATCGCCCCGGCCAGGGACTTTGTTACCGACGCTTTCGCTCATTGCAAATTCATGGCCTATTCGCCGGACGTCCTGACGCTATTGGAGAAGACCGGCATCGCGTCGGATCTGGACAAGGGCTGTATCGAACTGGGTGCGCCAGAAGATGCGCAGGGCTTTGTCGAGAGCTGCCGCGCGCTGCGCCATTGGGAGCGCGAACCGAAAGTGAAGGCGGCCTGAGAGAACGCCAGCACCGGATATCTGGGCGCTGGCGCCGCTCCGCCGGACCCCAACCCTCGTAGCGTCACCGCCTGCCCATCAACGGTTCATCGGAGTGTCTCCGGTGGCCGTTAAAAACGTTGCAGAATCAACGTCCTTGGTGTGCTCAAACGATCAAACCTGCGAAAATCGGGTGTCGCTTCATCGCGATACGACTTTAAGGCACTCCTGAGCCTTTGGCGCGTAGTTCTGAAACATATCCAAGAGGCTTTCGGGGCAGCCTGCCATTGCCGCTTTCGATAACTCTTCGCCACGGCGAATCTTCGGACACCCTGCCTTGTAGTTCGCCTCTCGCCCGTTCACACTCCTGCCTCTTGATTGGCGGACAGGAGAGACCTGGGGATGTGGTCCTGTCGGACGGTTCTGACATCGACGCTGGTGGGCCTGCAGGTCGCCGCGCTGCTGGCCGTCCTCGCGCTAACGTACTTCGCGTCCCAAAGCGTGCTTCTGTCCTATGCCGAACAGCTGACGGAACGGGTCGCGCACGACACCACCCGGTTTACCGAAAATTTCCTCAACCCTGCCGATGACGCGGCTGCTCTCTCGCAAAGACTGGCCGAGCGGGCGGTCGTTCAGACCGATAACCGAGCGATTCTCACGCGATACTTTTATGAGGTTCTGCGCGCGCGGAAGGATTTCGCAGGCATTTTCTACGGCGCGACGGACGGATCCTTTGTCTATGTCAGCCGCGACGACACGGTCGAGGGTGCGACATATCGAACCAAATGGATCGAGACCGACCCCGTCCGCTCCGTGCAGCTGGACTATTTCGATGATGAGTTCCGCCGTGTGTCGCGGCGCCGGGATGACGCGGATACCTACGATCCCCGCACCCGCCCCTGGTATCTGAGAGCCATGGAGGGAAGGGAGGTCGTCTGGACCGATCCGTACATCTTCTTTTCCTCGCAACGCCCGGGAATCACCGTCGCCACGCCCGTCCTTGGCGAGGATGGCATGACCATGCGCGGCGCGGTCGGCATCGACATCGAGATCGGCGCGCTATCGCAATTCCTAGATGGTTTGCAGGTCGGCCAGAATGGTTCGGCGGCAATTGTCTCCCAGACCGGCGATGTGATTGCTCACCGTGATGCGTCATTCGTTCGCGCCGCAGATGGCAAGGGGCAGCAGCGCTTTGCCAAGGTGACCGAGATCGATGATCCGGCGCTTGCCCAAGCGGTTGCCAGCCTGCCAGGCGGTCTGGTGAATCTTGATCCTGGCGAGACGCGGCTCACACGTTTCACAGCGCAGGGCGAGAACTGGCGCGGTGCGGTGCGGCGTCTCTCTGGTTCGCGCACGCCATGGGTGGTCATAACCTATCTGCCGGAGCGCGATATCTTGAGTCCGCTCCAGCGGGTCCGCAATATCGGGCTGTTGGTAGTCGCGATCGTCGTCGCGATAACCGCGCTCTTTGGCGCTCTCCTCGCTCGTGCCCTGACCAAGCCGATCAAGGCTCTGGCCGCGCAGGCGAGCCATATTTCCAAGGGCGAGTTCGACGACACGCCGCTACCGTCCATGCGGATGAAGGAACTCGCCGATACGGGCCGGGCGATGCGACGGGCGACGAGCTGGCTGCGGGACTACAGGCGCGAGAACGAGCAGTTGACCGGGCAGTTACGGGAGGCGGGCCGCGTTCTCGAGCGGCGCGTCGATGAGCGAACCGAGCAACTGGCCCATTCCAATCGCGAACTGGAGGAAGCGAACCGCAACACCAGCATGCTGGCGCATGAACTGGATCACCGCGTCAAGAACCTGTTCGCAATGACCTCGTCATTGGTTGCGCTGGCCGCGAGCCACGCGACCACGCCGCAGGAGGTGGCCGACGAGGCGCGCGGCCGCATCAACGCGTTGGCCCGCGCCCACGCCGATACGCAGGGCGCCACGGAATCGCAGCTGGGGTCGATCGTCAAAAGCGTGCTCGAACCCTATGCAAACACCGATGACTTCCGGATCAATATCGCCGGCGACCCCCTGACGGTTTCCAGGTCCAACGTCACGCCGATCGGCCTGATCCTCTACGAATTAGCCACCAACGCCGCGAAATATGGCGCTCTAGGCTGTTCAGGCGGTGAAGTGGACGTGACCTGGAAACGCACGGCGAGCGGCGTCGTCACGCTGGTGTGGGCCGAACGCTCGAAGGTGCCGCCCGACGACAAGTCGGATTCGGAAGGGAAAACGAGCGGATTCGGCTCGGTCATGCTCGAGGCGATGGCACATCAACTCGACGCGACGGTTGAGCGTGACATGACGTCCGCGGGCCTGCGGATGACCTTGACCATGAAGGATCTGGAGGAACGCCGGGAGGCACCGCTCGACACACAAATCCTCGATCCGTTGCAATCCTCCACGCGGTCGGCGGATCGCAGCAATCGTTCAGCGGAGAGCGCCTGAGGTCTCGTCCGCCCGCGAGCGGTCCCCCAGCACGTAGCCGACCAGATGGTTGGCGTAATAGGCATAGCCCTCCATCGAGGCGTGGAAACCGTCGCGGGAAAAACCCGCCGGCTCGACCCGGGGCAGCGACGTCGAGGCGATCGCGCCGCGCTCGACGCACAGCCGCGCGCCCATGCGGCGGATGATCCGGGCGCGCAGTTCCAAGACATGGGCAAGGCCGCGCGGCAGCGCCGGCACGCGCTTCAGGTCGACCGGCGGCGACCAGACGATGCGCGCCTCCGGCCACTTTGTCTTCAGCGCGTAGAGGAGGCCGCCGAAGCCCTTCTTGAACTTGCGGGCGCCGTGAAAATTCTTGGCGTCATTGGTGCCGATCATCAGGACGATGTGGGTGAAGGCCTCGCGCGCGAGATTGGGCACGACATGGTCGCGCACCTCGGCCGAGACGGCGGAGTTGGAGCCCGCCGTCCGCCAGAACACCGACAGGCCGGTGAGGGCGTAGAGCCGTTCCGCCAGCTTCGGGGCGAGGCTGTCCTCGATATTGGCGACGCCGATGCCTGCGGCCGAACTGTCGCCGATCACCAGCAGGCGGATTGCGGTGTCGCGGATCGCCTCGGTGCCGAAATAACCGGTGACAGCGCCGTCGGGCGGCGGCATGCGCTCGACGCGGCGGCGGACTCCGATGCCCTGCCAGACATAGACCGGAAACATCAACCAGGAGAGAAAGGCAGTTTGAAATGACACGGCAGACCGGGCTCCGCTGATCCTGGATGTGGCTCGTGGCAGAAGATATAGCTACGCGCCTCGTCTTTCGAGCCCTTGGAGCGTCGCGATTTTCGCGTCAGGCCTTGAGAATCTCGACGCCGGGCAGCGGTTTGCCCTCCATCCATTCCAAAAACGCCCCGCCGGCCGTGGAGACATAGGTGAAATCGTCGGCGACGCCCGCCTGGTTGAGCGCGGCGACGGTATCGCCGCCGCCGGCGACGGAGGTAAGCTTGCCGGCCTTGGTCCGTTCCGCCGCGTGGCGGGCGGCAGCCATCGTCGCCGTGTCGAAGGGCGGGATTTCGAAGGCGCCGAGCGGGCCGTTCCAGACCAGCGTCTTCGCCTTGTCGAGCCAAGCGCTGACCACCTTGACCGTCTCCGGCCCGGCGTCGAGGATCATCGCGTCGTCCGGGACCGCGTCGACCCAGACGACCTCACTGTCCGCGCCCGCCTTGAACGCGCGGGCGATGACAGTATCGACGGGCAGTACGATCTCGCAGCCGGCGTCTTTCGCCGTCGCCATGATCGCCCGAGCCGTGTCGGCCAGATCGTGCTCGCACAGGGACTTGCCGACGTCCTTGCCTTGCGCGGCGAGGAAAGTGTTGGCCATGCCGCCGCCGATAACCAGCGCGTCGACCCGTTGGACGAGGTTCGAGAGGAGGTCGATTTTGGTGGACACCTTGGCGCCGCCGACGACGGCGACGACCGGCCGGGCGGGATCGCCAAGGCCCTGTTCGAGTGCTTCCAGTTCGGCCTGCATGGTGCGACCGGCATAGGACGGCAGATGCCGGGCGAGGCCTTCGGTCGAGGCGTGCGCCCGATGGGCGGCGGAAAAGGCGTCGTTGACGAAGATATCGCCGAGCGAGGCGAGGCGGCTGACGAAATCCTCGTCATTGGCTTCCTCACCCGCATGAAAACGGGTGTTTTCCAGAAGCACGACGTCGCCGTCCTTGAGCCCGGTGACGATGCCGGCCGCGATGGGCCCGATGCAATCGTCGGAGAAACCGACCGGCATGCCGAGCATTTCGGACAGGACCGGCGCCAGCGGCTCCAGCGACATCTCGGGATTCGGCCGCCCCTTCGGCCGGCCGAAATGGGCCAGCAGGATGACCCGGCCGCCCTTGTCCGAAATTTCGCGGATGGACGGCAGGATACGGCTGATGCGGGTGCGGTCGGAGACCTTGCCGTCCTGCATCGGTACGTTGAGGTCAACCCTGAGGAGGACGCGCTTGCCCGCGACGTCTGCGTCGTCGAGCGTCTTGAACTGCGTGGTCATGAGAGGTCCTCCATTGATGTCGGCCGCCGCTGCGGCTCCTCGGTGTTACGATGGGCTATAGTGCAACAATCCATGTTTGTAGATGCCGGGACATCGGGCGCGGGCTGCCCGGCTCAGGGCTTTGCCGCGCCACGGCCGCTGATGCGGCGCAGCAGGCGGACGATGTCTTTCAGGTTGAGGAACAGGGGGATGCCGCCGCCGCGCCGGCTCTCCGGCTCCAGCGACAGGCCGGCATCGACGACGGCCCCGTCGACGCCGGTCTGGCGCACGATCAGTTCGACCGGCGATACGGCCACCCGGTCGCCGTATTCGGCGCGCCCGCCAAGCCGGCGGATCATCATGTCGGAGATCGACAGGTCGGCTTCGTCCTCCTGGAGGCGGATTCCATAGGCGTTGGCGAGATCCTTGGCGGTCGCCGCCGGATCGACCGAAAATTCGCCGAAGAATTCCGCGTCGTCGGGCCGAACGGTGGCGGGGCTGGCGAACAGCCGGTCGAGCAGCGGCGGATAGCGCGGCGAGATGAACAGATAGACGGTGTCGCCGGATCGAAGTCGCCCGGCATACTGGTATCGCATCGATCGTCCGTCGCGGATCACCAGTGACGGTCGCGCCCAGCGTGGCACCCGTTCGCCGCGTTCCACCGGGCTGTCGGGCACGACGCGGTAGGAGAGAAGTTCGTGATCGGGCGTGCCGGGAAGCTCCAGTTCGAACTTTTCGATGGGGCCGATCCGCGGCGGTACGACGAGTCCGAGCCGCCGGGCAACCACGGCGAGCGTCCAACCCTGCACAAGCAGTGAAGCGAGAACGATGATGAAAGCGGTGTTGAAGAACAGCCGGGCGTCGTCGAGACCGCCGATCAGCGGAACGATGGCGAGCAGGATCGACACCGCGCCCCGCAGTCCGACCCACGAGACGAAGGCGCTTTCGCGGCGCTGGAAGTCGAAGGGCAGCAGGCAGAGCCACACCGCCACGGGTCGGGCAACGAAGATCAGGAATGCGGCGAGGCCGATGGCCGGCAGGAGGATCTCGCCGAACTGCGAGGGCGTCGCCAACAGGCCGAGGATCAGGAACATCACGATCTGTGCAAGCCACGTCAGCCCATCCTGGAAACGCTTGAGGCTGACGGTATTGCGCAGGCCGCTGTTGGCGGCATACAGGCCGGAAATGTAGACAGCGAGGAAGCCCGACCCACCCAGCGCTCCGGTCACGCCGAAGATGAGCAGGGCCAGCGTCAGCGTGAACACCGGCAGCAGCCCGCGGTCGATCGCTAGTTTGCCGACGAGGGTCCGGATCAGCCAGCCGCCGCCGAAACCGAAGACGATGCCGAGGCCCATCTGCTGGGCGAAGCCGAGCAGGACGTCGACTCCGAGCTGCTCGAGCCCGGTGCCGGAGGCCAGGAGTTCGACGAGCGCGATGGTAAGGAAGATCGCCATCGGATCGTTGGTGCCGGATTCGATCTCCAGCAGTGAGCGCACGCGTTCGCGGATGATGACGCCGCCGACCCGGAGCAGGAAGAATACCGCCGCCGCATCGGTGGAGCCGACGATCGCGCCGAGGAGCATGCCCTCGATCAGGGGCAGATCGAGGAGATAGGAGGCGGCGACGCCGAAAAGGCCGGCGGTCAACAGCACGCCGAAGGTCGCCAGGGTGATCGCCGGCACGGCCGCCTGCCGGAAAGCCTGCAGCGACGTGCCGAAGCCCGAATCGAACAGGATGATGGCAAGCGCCAACGTCCCGACGACATAGGCGAGGTTCGCATTGTCGAAGTCGATGCCGATGCCGTCGACGCCGGTCAACAACCCGATCGACAGGAATAGCAGCAGGAGCGGCGCGCCGAAGCGGAAGGCAAGCAGGCTCGAAAATGCCGCGATGAGGATCAGGACGGTGCCGACGATGATGGCGAGGTAAAGCGTTTCGAGCATCGGCTGGAAATCAGAGCCTTGGAACAGCGAGACGAACCCCGCGCGCGACCGCCGCTACGTGAAATCGCGAGCTTTCCGGTATCTGGACCGTCGCCATATGGGTTCTATGACCGGATCGGGGGAAGCGTCGCGTTCAGAGTTTAAACTTACATGCCACAGGCGTGTGGCGGGATGCCCCCCG
>NZ_JAZHLJ010000063.1:0-4211 GCF_036549495.1 Aurantimonas sp. C2-5-R2 | reverse complement strand
GGGATGCCCCCCGCCACACGCCTGTCCACCCGGCCGTTAGCGCGCCTTGGCGAGGGCGACGGCGGTGTCTGACATGCGGTTGGAGAAGCCCCACTCGTTGTCGTACCAGGACAGGATGCGCACGAAGGTGCCGTCCAGAACCTTGGTCTGATCCATGTGGAAGACCGAGGAGTGGCTGTCGTGATTGAAGTCGATGGAGACCAGCGGCTCCTCGGTGTAGCCGAGAATGCCCTTCAGCTTGCCGTCGGCGGCCGCCTTGATCGCCGCGTTGATCTCCTCGATCGAGGTCTCGCGCTTGGCGATGAAGTTGAGGTCGACGACGGAGACATTCGGGGTCGGCACGCGGATGGCGACGCCGTCCAGCTTGCCGTTCAGCTCCGGCAGCACCAGGCCGACGGCCTTGGCGGCGCCCGTCGAGGTCGGGATCATCGACATGGCGGCGGCGCGGCCGCGATAGAGATCGCTGTGCATCGTGTCGAGCGTCGGCTGGTCGCCGGTATAGGAGTGGATCGTCGTCATGAAGCCCTTTTCGATGCCGACGAGCTCATTCAGGACGTAGGCGACGGGCGACAGGCAGTTGGTGGTGCACGATGCGTTGGAGACGACCAGATCGTCCTTGGTCAGCGTGTCGTGGTTGACGCCGTACACGATGGTCTTATCGGCGCCGGCCGCCGGGGCGGAGACGAGCACCCGCTTGGCGCCGGCTTCCAGATGCAGGGACGCCTTGTCCTTGGCGGTGAAGATGCCGGTGCATTCCATGGCGACGTCGACGCCGAGGTCGCCCCAGGGCAGATCCTTGGGATCGCGGATCGCGGTGACCTTGATCGGCTTGCCGCCATCGATGCTGATGGTGTCGCCGTCAACGGTGACCTTGGCCGGGAAACGGCCATGCACGGAATCGTAGCGCAGCAGATGGGCGTTGGTCTCGACGGGGCCCAGGTCGTTGATGCCGACCACTTCGATGTCGGTCCGTCCGGATTCGACGATCGCCCGCAACACATTGCGGCCGATGCGGCCGAAGCCATTGATTGCAACGCGAACTGTCATTGATCCGTCTCCTTCGATGGCGCGCCCTGCCGGCAAACGTCGCGGGGGTGTCGCGGTCACCTTGGGCTGTACAGAAGCAGGCGGTCGGGATCAATATTCGGCCCGGTCAGCTTTTTTTATGCGGACGCTGATTTTCGATGCCGTAAGGGCGGTGCTCGCTAGCGCTCGCCATCATCGTCCTCCTCCGGACGCTCCGACCCGCGACGCGCCTCGACGGCGGCGACCACGGCATCCGCGGTGATGCCGAAGTGCTCATAGAGATCGGCGGCGCGGCCGCTGGCGCCGAAGCCGGTCATGCCGATAAAGATTCCGTCGCGCCCGATGAAGCGGTCCCAAGCTTGGCGGATTCCGGCCTCGATCGCGACATTGACGGTGCCGTGGTCGAGGATCGCTGCTTGGTATTCCGGGCTTTGCTGCTCGAACAGCTCGAAGCACGGCACCGAAACGACCCGGGTGTGCACGCCGTCCCGCTCGAGACGCGTGCGCGCCTCCATGGCGATCTGAACCTCCGATCCGGTGGCGTAGATCGTCACCTCCGCCTCGCCCGAGGCCGGGCTGATCTCATAGGCGCCGCGCGCGCTGCGGTTTTCGTCGTGCTTGTCGAGCCGCAAGGCCGGCAGATCCTGGCGGCTGAGGGCCAGCACCGAGGGCGCGTGGCGCGATTCCAGCGCGAGTTGCCAGCATTCCACCGTCTCGACCGCATCGGCGGGACGGAACACCTGCATCACCGGCATCGCTCGGAGCGAGGCGAGATGCTCGACCGGCTGGTGCGTCGGCCCGTCCTCGCCGAGGCCGATCGAATCATGCGTCATCACATAGATGACCCGCTGGCTCATCAGGGCTGACAGGCGCATCGCGCCGCGGCAATAGTCGGAAAATACCAGGAACGTGCCCGAATAGGGGATGACGCCGCCATGCAGCGCCAGGCCGTTCATCGCCGCGGCCATGGCGTGCTCGCGGATACCGTAATGGACGAAGCGGCCGGAATAGTCGCCGGGACCGATGTCCGGAGTCTGGCTGGTGCGGGTATTGTTGGAGCCGGTCAGATCGGCCGAGCCGCCGATCGTCTCCGTCACTACGCCGTTGATGATCTCGAGCGCCATTTCCGAAGCCTTGCGGGTGGCGACGGTGGGGCGCTCCTCGTTCAGCGCGCGCTTGTAGCGCTGCATGGCCTGGACGAAACCGCTCGGCAGATCACCGCGCATCCGCCGTTCGAAATCGCCCCGGATCTCGGCGTCGATCTCGTCGAAGCGCTTCTGCCATTCCTTGCGGCGGGTGCTGGAACGCAGTCCGGCGATCCGCCACTGGTCGCGGATCTCGGCGGGAACTTCGAATGGCTCATGGTCCCAGCCGAGCGCCTCGCGGGTTGCGGCAAGCTCCTTCGGCCCGAGAGCCGATCCATGTACCTTGGCGGTGCCGGCCTTGGTCGGCGCGCCATAGCCGATCGTGGTCTTGCAGGCGACCAGGGTCGGCCGCTCGCTCGCCCTGGCCGCCTCGATCGCCTCGGCGATCGCCTCAGGATCATGCCCGTCGCAGCGAACCGTATTCCAGCCGCTCGCCGCGAACCGGGCCGCCTGATCCGTCGAATCGGCCAGCGCGACCTCGCCGTCGATGGTAATGCCGTTGTCGTCCCACAGGACGATGAGCTTGTTCAGCTTGAGATGGCCGGCGAGCGTGAGCGCTTCCTGGCTGATCCCCTCCATCAGGCAGCCGTCGCCCACCAGCACGTAGGTATAATGGTCGACGATCCCGTCGCCGTAGCGCGCGTTCATGACGCGCTCGGCGATCGCCATGCCGACGGCGTTGCCTAGACCCTGGCCGAGCGGCCCGGTGGTGGTCTCGATTCCGGCCGCATGGCCAAATTCGGGGTGTCCCGCGGTCTTGGCGCCGAGCTGGCGGAAATTCTTGATCTGGTCGATGTCGATGTCGTCGTATCCGAGCAGATACAGGAGGCTGTAGAGCAGCATCGAGCCGTGCCCGGCCGACAGCACGAAACGGTCGCGGTCGGCCCAGTCGGGATCGCGCGGATCGAAGGTCAGGAAGCGGGTGAACAGCACCGTGGCGACGTCGGCCGCGCCCATGGGAAGGCCCGGATGACCCGACCCGGCCGCCTCGACGGCGTCGGCCGACAGGAACCGGATGGCGTTGGCCATCTGGCGATGCTGGTCGGGTGTTGTCATCAAGGCGCTCCGATTGACGGCCTGACGGCCGTGACGCGCGGCAGTCATCACATGGCTATGCTACTGTCAACAAACGAAGACCGCATCCTGGCGCGACGGATCGGGGGGATCGTGCCACCGCGGCGCTTTCCATGGCCAGCCCGAAACGCTAGACCATGAAGGGCCATACGCGCATTCGCGGAAGGCATATGTCAGAATCGGGCTTTGCCCGCAGGTTGGTGTCAGGGGGACGACGCGATGTCGTCGGAAGATCCGTTCGAGACGGCGCGTCTGCGCCTTCGGACCGCGATCGAGCGGCTGGAACACGCCGTCGAGGAGCGTGAGGAGCGGGAATCGTTCCTGCGGGGCGGCGAAGCCGAGATTCAACGTATGACGGCCGACCGGGGCCGGCTGGCGCGCGAACTCGACGCGGCGTTGGCGCGGGGCGAACGGCTCGATCGCGCCAACCGTGAGGTCTCGCAGCGACTCGTCGACGCGATGGAACGGGTTCGCGGCGTGCTCGAACGCCACAAGTAGGGACAGCGGAGAGAGGTCGAATGCCACAGATCGTCGTCACTATCGACGAAAAGACCTATCGCATGGCTTGCGGCGAGGGGGAGGAGGCCCACCTGACGGCCCTCGCTGCGGAGGTCGATGGCCGGATCGCCGAGCTGAGGCAAAGTTTCGGACAGATCGACGATCTCCGTCTGATGGTCATGGCCGCCATCATGGGCTCGGACGACTTGTTCGAGGCCCGGCGGCGGATTCGCGAACTCGAGGGCGAAATCGCCGAACATTCCGCTCGTTCCCAAGAATTCGACGGTGCGCGGCATGAGGACCGCACCCGTTTCGTCGATAGCCTTAACGAGACGGCGGAAGCGCTGGAGCGGCTCGGCGCGCGGCTTGGCGACCGTTAGAGCATCCGGCGAATAATTTGAATCGACGGGTTCCCATTTGATGTTCGGTTTGATTCTCTGTGAGCAGGAGGTGCTCTATGGGAAAGGC
>NZ_JAZHLJ010000062.1:0-21941 GCF_036549495.1 Aurantimonas sp. C2-5-R2 | reverse complement strand
GTCGCGGGGCGTGCCGCAGATGAAGACCACCGGCACCGGCGGCGCCGCCCGTGCCGAACAGACCAACACCGACAGCTGGGAAGAGTTCTGATGGCGAAAAAACCAACACGTGCAGGGGCGGCAGTGGAACTCCCAGGCATCCTCGATCTGAAGGCGGCAGGTCCGCTCTTCGACCAACTCCTGACGCTGCGGGGCAAGCCGGTCACGGTCGATGCCGCCAGCGTGGAGAAGGTGGGTGCGCAGTGCATCCAGGTTCTTCATTCGGCTGCGGCGACGTGGCACGCGGATGAGGTCGCATTCACCATCGTCGAGCCGTCGGAGACGTTTCGCTCCGGACTCGACCTTCTCGGTCTTTCGGAAACCTTCAGCCAAAAGGACATCGCGGCATGAGCAGGACAATTCTGACGATCGACGATTCGCGAACCATGCGCGAGATGCTTCGAGCGACGCTGACATCTTCCGGCTTCATCGTGGTCCAGGCCGAGGACGGTGCCCACGGCATCGAGGTTCTGCAGGGGATGGAGGTCGAGCCCGACGTTATCATCACCGATATCAACATGCCGCGCAAAGACGGGTTTCAGTTCATCGAGGAGGTGCGCGAAGATCCCAGTCGCCGGGCGATCCCGATCCTTGTCCTGACCACCGAAAGCGACGCGGAAAAGAAGCAGCGCGCGCGCCTCGCCGGAGCGACCGGCTGGATCGTCAAGCCATTCGACCCGGTCAAACTCCTCGACGCGATCAACCGCGTCGCAGCGTAATCATAATTCGGAAAGCGCCTGGCAAGCTTGAGGCCGTAACAACGGTCCGACTTTCAGGTTCGAAGGCGAGAATAGGGTAGCACAATGGATGCGATGGCTGAAATCCGGCAGACCTTTTTCGAGGAATGCGCCGAGCAGCTTGCCGAACTCGAGGCAGGTCTGCTCGCGATCGAAAACGGCGAGGCTGACGCCGATACGGTGAATGCCGTTTTCCGCGCCGTGCACTCGATCAAGGGCGGCGCCGGCGCCTTCAGTCTGGATGACCTCGTCCGTTTCTCCCACATCTTCGAGACGACGCTCGACGAACTCCGGTCGGACCGGCTGGAAGCGAGCGATGTCGTCATCAAGGTCATGCTGCGGGCGGCCGATGCCTTGGCCGATCTGGTGACGGTCGCCCGTGACGGCGGCACGGTCGATGCGTCCCGCAACGAGGGCCTGGCCGCCGAGCTCAAGGATCTGGTCGCGGCCGCCAAGGGCGAAACCCCGGCGGACGCCGCCGCGGATGCGCCAGAGCCAGAGGACAGCGCGGATAGTGCGGATAGTGTGGATGACGACTTCGGCTTCGTTCCCGTCGCCGTCGACCTCGACGAACTGATCGGTGGCGGTGGCGGTGGCGACCAAGCCTATCGGATCATCTTCCGCCCGCACGCCGCCCTCTATGCCAAGGCGAACGACAGTGTTCGCGTCCTCCGGGATCTGCTCGAACTGGGCGAGGGCAATGTCCAGTGCGACACGAGCGAGATTCCGCTCCTGTCCGATCTCGATCCCGAGGGCGCCTATTTCACCTTTACCGTCGATCTGACGACGGTGGAGAGCGAAGAGAAGATCCGCGAGGTCTTCGAATTCGTCGAAGACGATTGCGACCTGTCGATCGAGCGAATCCTGGATTCGGATACCGGATCGGCCGACGGTGCCGTCGATGTCGATTCGGACCTGGCCGACCTTCTGGCTAGCCTGCGTGGCGAAGCGGCAAGCGATGCGGCTGCCGACGAGGCACCGGCGGCCAAAGCTCCCAAGGCGGACAAACCCAAGGCATCCAAGCCGGTGATGGCAGACCAGCCCGCGCCGGCGCCGGCGGCCGCGCCGGAAGCGGCGGCCGCATCGTCGGCCAGCGCTCCGGTGGAGAAACCGGCGAAGGCCGATGCGAGCGAGGCCAAATCCGGCAATGTCGGCGGCAGTCCGGCCCAGACCATCCGTGTCGATCTCGAACGCGTCGACCGGCTGATCGATCTGGTTGGCGAGCTGGTCATTCATCAGGTCATGCTCTCGCAGCGCACCTATCAGGCGGGGCTTGCCCGCGCCTCGGAAGTCGCCGTCGGCCTCGACGAACTCGAACAGCTGACCCGGGAGATTCAGGACAGCGTCATGGCGATCCGCGCGCAGCCGGTGAAATCGGTGTTCCAGCGCTTGCCGCGGCTGGCCCGCGAGGTCGCGGAAATCTCCGGCAAGACCGTCCGTCTGGTGACCGAGGGCGAGTGGACCGAGGTCGACAAAACCGTGATCGAGCGGCTTGCGGATCCGTTGACCCACATGCTCCGCAACGCCATCGACCACGGGTTGGAAAAGCCCGATGTGCGACTGGCGGCCGGCAAGTCGGAAGAGGGCACGGTCAAGGTCGCGGCGATGCACCGCTCCGGCCGGATTGTCATCGAAATCTCCGATGACGGCGCCGGCATCAACCGCCCGAAAGTGCGCGAGATCGCGATCTCCAAGGGCCTGGTCGCGGCCGAGGCCAATCTTTCGGACGAAGAGATCGACAACCTCATCTTCATGCCGGGCTTTTCGACGGCAAGCGAGATCTCCGAGTTGTCGGGCCGCGGCGTCGGCATGGATGTCGTGAAACGTTCGATCCAGGCTTTGGGCGGGCGTGTCTCGATCACCTCCAAACCCGGAAAGGGCTCGACCTTCACCATGAGCCTGCCGCTGACGCTGGCGGTGCTGGACGGGATGATCGTGACCGTCGGGGACCAGACGGCTGTGGTGCCGCTGACGGCCATCATCGAGACGCTGCAGCCGAAGCCGGAAGAAGTGAAGGGCTTTGGCGGCGATGCGCGGCTGATCAAGGTGCGCGACGCCTTCTTGCCCCTCGTCGATGTCGGCCGCGAACTGGCCTACACCACGACCCCGACCAATGCGACGACCGGTGTCGCGATCCTCGTGGAAGCAGAGAACGGCACCCGCTCGGCGCTTCTGGTGGACGCCATCCAGGGGCAGCGCCAGGTCGTCATCAAGAGTCTTGAAGCCAATTATCGCCGCGTGCCGGGAATCGCCGCCGCGACGATCCTCGGCGACGGGCGCGTCGCTCTCATTCTCGATGTCGACGTGATCGTCGCGACGTCGCGCACTGACGGCATTCACAGCAACGGACTTCAGCAGGCAGCGGAGTGAAATCGATGACAAACCAAATTGCCAATCCCGCCGAGAACGACAACAAGGGCGAGGGAAACGGCCGCGAGCTGATCGCCTTTCGGATCGGGGAACAGGAATTCTGCGTCGACATCATGTCGGTGCGGGAGATTCGCGGCTGGACGGCGGCAACGCCGCTTCCGCATGCGCCCTCCTATGTGAACGGCGTGATCAATCTGCGCGGCGCGGTGCTGCCGATCGTCGATCTCGCCGCAAGGCTTGGCTTCGCCAGGACGGAAGCGAGCGCGCGCAGCGTCATCATCGTGGTGCGTGCCGAGCACCAGTTGTTCGGCCTGCTCGTCGACGCCGTCTCCGATATCCTGACAGTCACGGACGATGCACTGCAGCCGACGCCCGATATCGCTTCGGAACTGGCGAAACAGTTCGTCAGGGGCGTTATGGCGATCGAGGGACGCATGATCTCGCTGATCGCAACGGACAATGTCTTGCCACAACTGCAAGCTGCAGCTTGAGCTAAGACTACCCTAAACCCTCCGCAGGGAGGTACGAAATCGGGTGCTGCCCCGTCTGGCCCGGCGCAATCGCGCCGAACGCCTACGGCTGGCCATGGAGTAACACGCTGTGAGTGTTGACAGACAGCAGGAGAAGACCGTGAGGCCGCGAGGCTCAGCGTCCGCTTCGATCGTCGCCGGCGAGTTCCCGATGACGGAAGCCGACTTTATGAAGATCGCGGAAATGCTCTACGAGGACGCGGGCATCCACCTGACAACGTCCAAGGCGACGCTGGTCTATTCGCGCCTGTCGAAGCGGTTGCGCAGCCTCGGCATGCGCAGCTTCAAGGATTACTGTGCGCTGGTGAACGATGCCGGCGGCGCCAGCGAGCGCATGACCATGCTCGCCTCGCTGACGACGAACGTCACGCAGTTCTTTCGCGAGCAGCACCATTTCGATCACCTGCGTGAACACTTCCTCCCCCCGCTGCTGAATGCCGCCAAGAGCGGTGGGCGCGTGCGCCTGTGGTCGGCGGGATGTTCAACCGGACACGAGCCCTATTCGATCGCGATGACGCTGCTCTCGCTCATGCCGGATGCGGCGGACCACGATATTCGCATTCTCGCCTCCGATATCGATCCCAATGTCGTGGCCACCGGCCGAGCGGGGGTCTACGCATCCAGCGAACTGACCGCCGTGCCGGCCGATATGCGTCGCCGCTGGTTCCGGTCGGCCAGCCCGGATAGTGGCGCACCCGCATCCGGCAGCGTCAACGAGATGGCGTTCGAGGTGGTCGACGCCATGCGCGATCTCGTGTCGTTCCGAGAATTGAACCTGATCGGCCAGTGGCCGATGAAGGGCAAGTTCAACGCGATCTTTTGCCGCAACGTCACGATCTATTTCGATCAGCAGACGCGAGAACGCGTGTGGAGCCGCTTTGCCGAGCGCATCCAGCCGGGCGGCTTTCTCTATGTCGGCCATTCCGAACGGCTGGCGGGAGAGGCGGCCAAGGTGATGACCTATGACGCCAACACCTCCTATCGCAAGACGGCGTGAGGGCGGTTCGATGACTGGATTGCGTCTTAACCCCACACCGAATCATCGTGATGTGCGCGCGCATCGCGCAGGCAATAGCGCTGGCGCGCCGAGGTTTGGCGATTCGTCAGGCGGCTGCGCCGCCGGAAAAAGGAAAGCGTGAGCATGTCACCTGCCAGAGTCTTAGTGGTCGACGATTCCATGACGATGCGCGCGCTCATCCGGCATGCGTTGAATAGCGACCCGGGAATCGAAGTGGTCGGCGAAGCAGCCGATCCCTTTGAAGCACGTAAGAAAATGAAGGCGCTCGATCCCGACGTCGTGACCCTGGACGTCGAGATGCCGAACATGAACGGCATCGAATTCCTCCAGAAGATCATGACGTTGCGCCCGACGCCGGTGATCATGGTGTCCAATCTGACAGCGCCGGGGGCCGCCGTCACGCTGGAGGCGCTGGAACTCGGCGCTTTCGACTGCATCGCCAAGCCAGGCGCCAGTAGCAACACCTTCGACATTCTGCCCAACCTGATCAAGGAGGCCAACCGCGCCAAGGCCGGCCTGGTCAAACGCCGTATGGCTGCCGTCGAGCACCCCGGCAACGGCACGGCGAACAGAGCTTTGGCGCGGTCCCAATCCGGCCCGGACCTGATCGGCATCGGATCCTCGACGGGCGGCGTCGAGGCGTTGATGCAGGTTCTCGCCGAATTTCCCGCCGACTGCCCCCCGACGCTCATCGTTCAGCATCTTCCGGCCGCCTTCACCGCCTCCTTTGCGGCACGGCTCAACCGGATTTGTCCCGCCCATGTCAGCGAGGCCAAGGACGGCGAAGCGATTCGCCAGGGCCATGTCTACCTGGCTCCGGGCGGCAGCCGTCACATGATGCTGCGAAAGGGCACCCAATTGACCATCGCGCTGGTGGCGGACGACCCGGTCTGCGGACACCGACCGTCGGTCGACGTGCTGTTCGCGTCGATCGCCAAGAATTTCAAGGACCGGTCGACAGGCGTAATCCTCACCGGGATGGGCCGGGACGGCGCGCAGGGGCTTTTGGAAATGCGGAAGGGAGGGTCCCGGACCCTCGCTCAGGACGAGGAAACCTCGCTCGTCTACGGCATGCCGCGCGTCGCATATGAGATTGGCGCCGCGCAAAAGCGACTGCCGCTGTCGCGCGTGGCGCGGGAGATATTCGTATGAACCGCTCGCAAAGCGAAACCTCTATAAAAAACACAGCGAAATTGAGGATAGATTCATCAAATTCGCTTGTAATGCGGCCGAAAGGAACAACGCCATGGGCATTGTAGATCAATTGAAGGTTCTGATCGTCGACGATCATAGAACAAGCCGCATGCTCATTCGTGATGCGCTGGAACAACTTGGTATCAAGAACATCGTCTTTGCGGTCGATGGTGAAGAGGCGCTGCGGACGATGATGTCGGCCCCGTGCCACATTATCATCTCGGACTTCAATATGCCCAAGCTCGACGGTATCCAGCTCTTGAAAGCGGTGCGATCCTACGCGCCGACCAAGAAGACGCCGTTTATCATCCTGACCGGCGCGGGCGACCGGGAGCTGGTGCAGAAGGCCGCGCAGCTCGGCGTCAACAACTTTCTGGCCAAGCCTATCACCGTGCCTGTGCTCAAGAAGACCATGGAAGCCGTCGTCGGACGCCTGCAATAATGACGGGACGAAGCGAAGGGCGACGCGTCCATGTCATGCAAGGCGAAGCCAAGGTCGACGAAGGTCCGGATACCATCCTGACCACGCTTCTGGGCTCGTGTGTCGCGGCCTGCATCCGGGATCCGGGCGCAGGTGTCGGCGGGATGAACCACTTTCTGCTGCCCGGTAGCAGCGGTCAGGAGGGCGCGCGCGCCGAGAGCTTCGGTCTTTATCTGATGGAGCTGCTGATCAACGGGCTGCTGCAGCGCGGCGCGCGGCGCGGGCATCTCGAAGCGAAGCTGTTCGGCGGTGCGCGGGCGATGGACGGTCTGTCCGAGGTCGGCTCGAAGAATGCCGCTTTCGCTGAGCGTTTCCTGCAGATGGAGAACATCATCTATCTGGGCGGCAGTCTCGGCGGAGGGGTCGGCCGGCGGATCGAATATTGGCCCCATACGGGTCGGGCGCGGCAGATATTCTTCGAAAAAGCGGCAATGCCCGTCATCCAGGTCGCGCCTCCCATCAGAAAGCCCCAGTCGATCGGAGAAGTCGAACTATTCTGACACGGTCACAAGCCCGCGTGGACCACCCCAGCGTGGTCCACCGAGCGCCCATCCCACTAACCGAAGCGTAGCATCATGACCACGAGCCCTCTGCCCGATCTGCTCAAGATCATTTCCGACGAGCTGAACGCTTTGGCGGAAATGACCGAAGCGATGCACGATCTGATCTGCACCGACCATCCGCGGCAGGACGCGCCTTACGTGCGCGCCGTGCAGAGCATCGATCGTACGCAGCAGACGCTCGAAAATCTCGCGACGTTTCTCGCTGTCGCCGGAGACCACGCTCCGGCCGAATACGAGGTCGCCCTGCAATCGGCGCTCGAAACGGTCCGTCTCGGCGATCTGAAACACCGGCTCGCGATTTCGCGTCAGGCGGTCAACGGCGCTGCGCGGCCAATCGACCCCGGCGGTGATCTCGAGCTGTTCGGCTAAAACATTCTCGGCCGGCTATTTCCGGCCCCGGTGTCGCGACGTGGATCATGCGGTGCCGGCAGGACGCTGGCAAGGCACGGCGTCACAGCTTGCTCCACCGCCGTCGACGACGCTCCGGCCATTCCCCTTCGCCCCGCATGCCGCTACCACGCCTCCACTGCCGCTGCCACTTGACGTAGATCAAGGCGCGGACGCCGGATTCATTCAAATATCCAAATATATCGTTTGGAATGACGAATGGAGGGCAGAGGATGGATCTCGCCTCATTGATGGACCGGTTCGGCGAGACGAACGTCCTGGTGGCGGGCGGTGTCATCATCGGTTTCATGTTCGGCGCCTTCGCCCAGCGCAGCCGCTTTTGCCTGCGTTCGGCCGTGATCGAATTCCGCCGCCGTGAACCCGGCGCCAAACTCGTCGTCTGGCTGCTGGGTTTTTCGGCGGCGCTGGTCGGCGTGCAGGCCGCGATTCTGGCCGGTTGGCTCGATGTCTCGCAAAGCCGGATGCTGGCGGTCACCGGCAGCATGTCCGGCGCGGCGATCGGCGGTCTCCTGTTCGGTGTCGGGATGATCGCGTCGCGCGGCTGTGCCACCCGACTGCTCGTCCTATCGGCCACCGGCAATCTGCGGGCGCTGCTATCGGGCCTGGTTTTCGCGGTGTCCGCCCAGGCCGCCTATCGCGGCGTGCTGGCACCCCTGCGAAGCGAATTGTCGGGCTGGTGGCTGATCGACGGCGGACCGGACCGCGATATTCTCGCCTGGCTCGGTGTCGGGAACGAGGTCGGCCTCGGTATCGGCCTCGTCTGGTTGGCCGCCGGCATCGTCGTGGCGCTGCACAAGCGGGTTAGATCACAAATTTGGATCGGCGCGCTCGGCGTGGGCCTCGCCATCCCGGCCGGCTGGCTGTTCACCTACACCGCCTCGCAGACCGCGTTCGGGATCGTGCCGACGGAATCGCTGACCTTTTCCGGCCCATCCGCCGACCTCCTCATGCTCACCCTGAATTGGCCCGACCACGCGGTCGATTTCGCCATCGGCATCATGCCGGGCGTCTTCCTCGGCTCGTTCACCGCTGCGTTGCTGGCCGGCGAGCTCAAGATCGAGAATTTCGACGGCGGGCACACCATGCCACGTTATATCTTCGGTGCGGTGCTGATGGGGTTCGGCGCCATGCTGGCGGGCGGTTGCGCGGTCGGCGCCGGCGTCACCGGCGGTTCCATCCTCGCGGTTACGGCCTGGACGGCGCTGATCGGCATGTGGATCGGCGCGATGCTGACCGACTGGGTCTTCGTTCGCCTCGGCGAGGAGACGGGATCGGTCTCCAGCCCGACGCTCTCCGGCGCGGCTCCGGTGGCCTGAAGAGCGGCCTACGGAACCAGGACGATCTTGCCGGTCGTTTGCCGGTTGTGAATGCGTTTGAGGACATCGGCGGCGTCGGCTAAGTTTGCCCGCTCTGAGACATGCGGAGCAATCCGTTCGTCCGTCGCCCACTCCATCAGTTCGCGCATATTGTCGGCGAACACCTCCGGCTCCTTGCGGGTGAAGGCGCCCCAGAACACGCCGACGACGCTGTAGCCTTTGACCAGGGCAAGGTTCACCGGAAATTGCGGGATCGTGCCCGAGGCGAAGCCGATGACGAGGAGGCGGCCGTTCCACGCCATCGATCGCGACACCGCGTCGAATGCTTCGCCACCGACCGGATCGAAGGCGACGTCGACGCCCTTGCCGTCCGTCAGCCGCTTGATGTCGGCGCGAAGGTCGTCATAGCCGATCGCGACTTCGGCGCCCTCGGAGACGGCGAGCGCCCGCTTGTCCTCGGAGGAGGCGACGGCGACGACCCTCGCGCCCATCGCATTGCCGATCTGCACTGCCGCGAGCCCGGTCGCACCGGCCGCGCCGAGAACCAGCAGCGTCTCGCCGGGCTGCAGCGCCGCACGCTGTTTCAGTGCGTGGTGCGCCGTACCATAGCCGCAGAGAAGGGCGCAGGCCGCGCCGGCGTCCAGGCCATCGGGAAGCGCCATGGCGGCGGCCTCGTCGACCATGACGCGCTCGGCATAGGCACCATTCTCGATATAGGCGACGACCCGATCGCCGAGCTTGAAGCGCTGGGCGTTCGGCCCGACCGCCACGATCTCGCCCGCCGCCTCCATGCCCGGAATGAAGGGCAGATCGGGTTTGGCTTGATATAAGCCCTGGACCAGCAACCCGTCCGGATAGTTGACGCCGATCGCCTCCGGCCGGATGACGACATGGCTACCGGCGGGCACAGGGTCGTCCACGTCCTGATAGGCGAGGTTTTCGATCGGACCGTAGTTTTCGCAGACAATGGCTTTCATCCTCACACTTTCTCCTGCGTGTGCTTCCTGAGCTCCCAGCGGGCGACCTGCCGGCGATGCACCGCGTCCGGCCCGTCGGCGAGCCGCAGCGTTCTGAGATGCGTCCACATGCGCGCCAGCGGCACGTCCTGGCTGATGCCGCCGCCGCCATGCATCTGCACCGCCTCGTCGACGACCTTGAGCGCCATGTTCGGCGCCACGACCTTGATCTGGCTGATCCACGGCGCGGCGGCCTTGGCGTCGCCCTGATCCATCATCCAGGCCGCCTTGAGGCACAGCAACCGCGCCATCTCGATATTCATGCGGCATTCGGCGATGATGTCGAAATTGGCGCCGAGCTGGGCCAGCTTCTTGCCGAAGGCCTCGCGCCGCATCGAGCGCTTGCACATCAGTTCCAGCGCCGCCTCGGCATGGCCGATCGCGCGCATGCAATGGTGGATGCGGCCGGGTCCGAGCCGCCCCTGGGCGATCTCGAAGCCGCGACCCTCGCCAAGGATCAGATTCGCCTTCGGCACCCTGACATGGGTGAATCGGATATGCATATGGCCGTGCGGGGCGTCGTCTTCGCCATAGACCGTCAGTGCCCGCATGACCTCGACGCCTGGCGTGTCGGCGGGCACCAGGATCATCGAATGGCGCTGATGCTTGGGCTGGTCGTCGCCGCCGGTCTTGACCATCACGATATAGATCTTGCAGCGCGGGTCGCCGGCGCCCGTCGCCCACCATTTCTCACCGTTGAGCACGTAGTCGTCCCCGTCGGCGACGCAGGACATGGCGATGTTGGTGGCGTCCGACGACGCGACGTCCGGCTCGGTCATCAGATAGGCGGAGCGGATTTCACCCTCGAGCAGCGGTTGCAGCCAGGGCTTCTGCTGCTCGGGCGTGCAATAGCGCTCGAACACTTCCATGTTGCCGGTGTCCGGCGCCGAGCAGTTGAAGGTTTCGGCGCCGAGATGCGTCTTGCCCATCTCCTCGGCGAGATAGGCGTATTCGACGATCGTCAGGCCGGAGCCGCGCTCGGAGTCGGTCAGCCAGAAGTTCCACAGACCACGGCTTTTCGCCTTCGCCTTGAGACCTTCGAGAAGGTCCCGCTGGCGGTCGGTATAGACCCAGCGTTCGCCCTTCGACACTTCGGCGAGAAACTCCTCGCTCGCCGGGGCGATCTCATCCCTGATCATGTCGCGGACGGCGGCATGGATCGGCTTCAGGCGGTCGGTCATGCCGAGGGCCATGTTGCTCATTGGTCGAATTCCTCCTCAAGAATGGCGCTGTCCGCACCGGCGCCGCGCAGGGCGAAATAGGCGATATCGCGGGCGATGGCCCGCCGGTCGCTAGCGGTCTCGTCGTCGCGCTCGCGATACCAGAAAACCGGTGAATTGAGCACCGAAAGAAACGCCTTGCCGGCGATCGACGCATCGCGGACGGCGCCGAGATCGCCCTCACGTGTGGCATCGGCGATGACGCCGCGGAACAGCATTTCGTAGCGGTCCCGCTCGGCGATGAGCCGCTCCAGCGTCGCGCGATCCTCGGGCGTCGACGGCCCGTTCACATGCCGCGAGACGCCCTGCAAGATGACGTTCTGAAAGTCGATACGCTCCATCATCGTCAGCACATGAGCCTCGGCCATTGCGCGCAGACGGGTGATGGCGCGATCCCGCGAAGCGGCGTGGGGCTCGACCGCAGCGAAGTCGAGCGCCATGCCGTGCTGACAGACGTCGAAGAACAGGTCGTTCTTGGAGCGGTAATAGTGGTAGACAAGGCCCTTGGTGGCCCCCATGCGCCGCGCGATATCGTCGATCGACGTCGCCGCGAGCCCCTTTTCGCCGAAGGCGCGGGCGGCGGCTGCCAGAAGTGCCGAAAGCGTGCCGTCGCATTCCGCCGCACTGCCGCGCGCGGCAGAAAAGTCGCGGTCGCGGCGCGAACGCGGGGAAGAGCCGGGAGGCTTGCGCGCATCCTGTTCCTGCTTGCCGTCGTCGGCGTCCTGTTTTTCACTGACCATCGCTTCGCCACTGGACATACTCTTAGGTATGATGTCAATTGCGGGCGTTGAAAGTCCCTTGCGCGGGGTCGGCACGCGTAGCCGGTCGATAGGAGAGGAACGCCGATGACGATGTCGATTCTGGACCGCCTGTTCGCGTTGAACGGCAAGACCGCGCTGGTCACCGGCGGCGCGACCGGCATCGGGCGGATGATCGCGACGGCGCTGGCCGGCGCCGGGGCGCGGGTCCTGATCGCCTCGCGCAAGGCCGAGGCCTGCGAGGCGACCGCCGCCGAGATCAACGCGGAGGGGCATCCCGGCACGGTCGAGGGTTTTGCCGGCGACGTGTCGAGCGAGGTGGGCGTCAAGGCGCTTGCCGCCGCGGTCCGGGAGCGTACCGACCGGCTGGAGATTTTGTTCAACAATGCCGGCGTCTCCTGGGGCTCACCCCTGGAGCAATTTCCCTACGACGCCTGGCAGAAGGTGCTCGGCGTCAATGTCGCGGGCCTGTTCACCGTGACCCAGCAGCTTTTGCCGTTGCTGGAAAAATCCACACATGCCGACGATCCGGCGCGAATCGTCAATCTGGGCTCGGTGATGGGCGCGGCGCCGCTCAGCGAGAACGTCTATTCCTACGCGGCCTCTAAGGCGGCGGTGCATCATCTGACCCGCTGCCTCGCCAAGGAGTTGTCGGGCCGTCATATCACCGTCAATGCCCTCGCGCCCGGGCCTTTCCAGTCGAAGATGACGGCGTTCGCCACGGGCAGCGACGAAAAGGCCGCGGCGGTGGGGCGCGGCGTTCCCATGGGCCGGATCGGCTCGCCGGACGATATTGCGGGGGCCGCGCTGTTTCTTTGCGGGCGCGGCGGTGCATATACCACGGGCGCGATCCTGCCGCTCGATGGCGGCATCGGGGTCGAAACCGGACACGAACTGTTCCAGGAGGGCTGATGGGACTGGATTCCGTCGCCGCAACCGAAGCGGCGCTCAGGGCGCGCCTCGTGCCGCTCGACGCCTATCGCGCGTATCTGGACGGCGAGGCGTTCGTATCCGACTGGATTACCGTCGATCAGGCGATGATCGATACTTTTGCCACGGCGACCCACGATCACCAGTTCATCCATGTCGATCCGGAGCGCGCCAGGGCCGAAACGCCGTTCGGCGGGACGATCGCCCACGGCTTCCTGACGCTGTCGTTGTTGTCGCCGCTCGCCTATGATGCGCTGCCGGGCGTCGAGACCACCAAGATGGGCATCAATTACGGCTTCGAGCGCGTCCGCTTTCTCAATCCGGTCAAGGCCGGACAGCGCGTGCGCGGCCGGTTCAAGATGATCGGGCTGACCGAGCGCGCCGTGAGCCTGCAGACCGTCTGGGACGCGACGGTCGAGATCGAAGGCGCGACGAAACCGGCGCTGACAGCCCACTGGATCACGCTTGCCGTGCTGGAGCCGCCCGCAAGCTGATTTCAGTCCGCGAATCCTCACGCAATCGAACGACAGCGAACAGAAAGGGTAGTCCCGCCATGAGAGAAGCGGTCATCGTCTCGACGGCGCGCACGCCGATCGGCAAGGCCTATCGCGGTGCCTTCAACGACACCCAGGCGCAGGCGCTCGGCGGCCACGCGATCCGCCATGCTGTCGAGCGGGCTGGCGTCGATCCGGCCGAGATCGAGGACGTGGTCATGGGGGCGGCCCTCCAGCAGGGTTCGACCGGCACCAACATAGCGCGCCAATGCGCGCTTCGCGCCGGACTGCCCACAAGCGTCGCCGGCATGTCGCTGGATCGGCAATGCGCGTCCGGGCTGATGGGGATCGCCGTCGCGGCGAAGCAGATCGTTCTCGACAACATGACGGTCGCCGTCGGCGGCGGGCTGGAATCGGTCTCGCTGGTCCAGAACGACAAGATGAACCTGTTTCGCAGGGCCGATCCCTGGCTGCGGGAAGACCGGCCGGACCTCTACATGTCGATGCTGGAGACAGCCGAGATCGTCGCCGCGCGTTACGGTGTCACCCGCGAGGCCCAGGACGAATTTGCCTTGCAGTCGCAGCAGCGGACGGCCGAAGCCCAGGCCGCCGGACGCTTCGATGACGAGATCGTGCCAATGACCGCGACGATGAAGGTCAAGGACAAGCAAACCGGCGAAATCTCGGACCGGGAGGTGACGCTCGACCGCGACGAGGGCAATCGCCCGCAGACGACGTTGGCCGATCTCGAAAAGCTGCAACCGGTCTTCAAGGACGGGCAGGAGGTGAAGGAAGGACGCTTCATCACCGCCGGCAATGCCTCGCAGCTGTCCGACGGCGCTTCGGCCGCGGTGCTGATGGAGGCGAGGGACGCCGAAAGGCGCGGGCTTCAGCCGCTCGGGCGCTATGCGGGAATCGCGGTCGCCGGCTGCGACCCGGACGAGATGGGCATCGGACCGGTCTTCGCCGTGCCGAAGCTTCTGGAGAAGAACGGCCTCAAGGTCGGCGACATCGGCCTTTGGGAGCTGAACGAGGCCTTCGCCAGCCAGGCGCTCTACTGCCGCGACACGCTCGGCATTCCGAACGACATCCTCAATGTCGATGGCGGGGCGATCTCGATCGGCCACCCCTACGGCATGTCCGGCGCCCGGATGACCGGCCATGCGCTGATCGAAGGCAAGCGCCGGGGCGTTCGCTGGGTGGTGGTGACCATGTGCGTCGGCGGCGGCATGGGCGCGGCCGGCTTGTTTGAAGTCCTATGAGCGGCGGGTCATGAGCGAGGATACGGACGACCAGACCATCGACGAAGCGGCGCTCGGCAGCTATCTTGAGGATCATATCGAGGGCTTTGAAGGCCTCAAGCAGATGGTTAAGTTCCAGGCGGGCCAGTCGAACCCGACCTTTCGTCTCGACGCGGCGAGCGGCACTTATGTTCTGCGCGCCAAACCGCCCGGGGAACTCCTGAAATCCGCCCATCAGGTGGACCGGGAATTCAAGGTGATGAAGGCGCTCGCCGGCACCGACGTGCCGGTTCCGAAAATGCTGCATCTGGCAAACGAGGCGGACTCGCCGCTCGGCCGCACCTTCTTCGTCATGGAGCATCTCGACGGGCGCATCTTTTGGGACCCGATGCTTCCCGAAATCGACAGTGACGAGGAGCGCGGCGCCATCTACGACGCGATGAACGCGGCCCTCGCCGCGTTGCATTCGGTCGATGTCGAGGCGGTGGGGCTGGCGGATTTCGGCCGGCCGGGCAATTATTTCGACCGGCAATTGTCGCGCTGGTCGGAACAGTATCGCCAGTCCAAGACCGATGAGATCGCGGACATGGAGACCCTGGCCGCCTGGCTGGAAGAGAACCTGCCGGAGGACGACGGCGCGGCCAGCCTCGTGCATGGTGACTACCGGCTCGACAACATCATGTTTCGCAAGGACAAGCCGGAGATCCTGGCGATCCTCGACTGGGAACTGTCGACCCTTGGCCATCCGCTTGCCGATCTCGCCTATCAGTGCATGCAGTGGCGGTTGCCGCATGTCGGTTCGTTCAAGGGGCTCGGTGATGCCGACCGGCCCTCGCTCGGCATCCCGACCGAAGCGCAATATGTCGCCCATTATTGCGAGCGGCGCGGGCTCAAGGGCATCGACAACTGGCCGTTCTATCTCGCCTTCTCGTTCTTCCGTCTGGCGGCGATCCTGCAAGGCGTCTTCAAGCGCTACACACAGGGTAACGCCTCCAATCCCGAGAAGGCCAAGTCCTACGGCCGTAGCGTCCCGGTGATCGCAAGCCTCGCCGTCGAGCTCATCGGCAAGGAGGGCTGAGGGGATGCGCCGCTTCGACGGACTGAGCGTTCTCGTTTCCGGCGCGGCCGGCGGTTTCGGCCGCTCGATCGCCAAGGCGTTCGCCGCCGAAGGGGCAAAGCTCCTCCTCACCGATCTCGATGACGCGGCGCTCGCCGCCGCCGCCAAGGATATTCCGGATACCGAGATCGTGACGCTTGCCGGCGACGTCTCGCGCGAGGCGGTGGCGCAAGCGCTGGTCGAAACCGCGATCGAACGCTTCGACGGCCTCGACATCGCCATCAACAATGCCGGCATCGTCCACGCCTACAAACGCCTCTCGACCATTGACGCCGCCGAGGCGGAGCGGGTGATCGCGATCGACCTGATGGGCGTCTTCTTCGCCATGAAGCACCAACTGGCGGCGATGGAAGCGCGCTTCGAACGCGAGGGCCGAGGCGGCGCCATCGTTAATGTCGCATCGGTCGCCGGGCTGAAGGGCGCGCCGCTGTTGTCGGTCTATGCCGCCGCCAAGCATGGCGTCATCGGCTTGACCCGTTCGGCCGCCGCAGAGACCGCGCGCCGCGGTATCAGGGTCAACGCCGTCTGCCCGTCCTTCGCTCGCACCGCGATGGTGCTCGGCGACGGCCACGGCGCCGATTCCGAGGAGGAAAAACGCATCGTGCGCGGCATCCCGATGCGCCGGCTCGCCGAGGTCGAGGAGGTGGTCGCCGCGGTGCTGTTTGCCGCCGATCCCGCCAACGGCTTCATGACGGGGGCGGTGCTTCCCGTCGACGGCGGGCTGTCGGCGATTTGAGAAGNAGGTGGTCGCCGCGGTGCTGTTTGCCGCCGATCCCGCCAACGGCTTCATGACGGGGGCGGTGCTTCCCGTCGACGGCGGGCTGTCGGCGATTTGAGAAGCTAGTGGATTAAATTTGACATTTGATACCCACGTGCGGCGGACTCGAAATCAAATGTCAAATTTGAAAAATCCACGAGAGTCATAAAGTTGCTAGTGGTCCTTTGATTTCGACATTTGCTTGCCAGGGAGCTCCAAGCGGGATGCAAATGTCGAAATCGGACCACTAGTCGCCGCCCCGCTCGATTTTCGGGCCGCTTGCCCTTAATCGAAGGATAGTACTTGAGCGAGGAGGAGTCTCACCATGGCGGCACAACCCCCGATCTGCGACTTTGGCTGGAAGGCGGTGGACGCGGAACTGCCCGGCGTCGACGGCAATACCCACCGGATCTTCGACCACAAGGGCCCGAACGGCCTCCTGGTCGCCTTCATCTGCAATCACTGCCCCTATGTGAAAGCGGTGATCGACCGGCTGGTGCGCGACGCCAAGGAACTCGCGGATCTCGGCATCGGCACGGTCGCCATCTCCTCGAACGACGCCTCCGCCTATCCGGAGGACTCCTTCGAGAACATGAAGCGCTTCGCCGAGCAGCACGGCTTTCCGTTCCCCTATCTCCATGACGAGGACCAGAGCGTCGCGCGGGCCTATGGGGCCGTCTGCACGCCGGATTTCTTCGGCTTCAACGGTGATCTCGGCCTGCAATATCGCGGCCGCATCGACGCGTCGCGCAAACAGGCGACGCCGGACGACACCGGGCGCGATCTCTTCAATGCCATGAAGCAGGTCGCCGAGACCGGCGAGGGTCCCACAGAACAGGTGCCATCGATCGGCTGTTCGATCAAATGGAAGGATGCCGCCTGATGGCCGGTATGGCATGGCCGAAAGCGGTCTTGTTCGATCTCGACGGGACGCTTGTCGATTCGGCGCCCGACATTCATGCCTCGCTCAACCAGACGCTGGCCAGCTATGGCGAGCCGCCGTTCACCCTGGAAGCGGTGACGCGGATGATCGGCGGCGGCGTGCCGAAGCTGATCGAACGGGCCTATGCGGCGCTCGGCAAGGACATCGACCCGGCCAGCCGCGACAAGGCTGTGGAGCGGTTTCTGGCGATCTACGAGCCGCGCGCGACCGAACTGACGACGCTGACCGCCGGCGCCAGCGAGGCGACGCGAGTCTTCAAGGAGGCCGGCGTGCCGATCGGCGTCGTTACCAACAAGCCGGAGGCGGCGACGCGTGAGATTCTCGCCCATTTCGGTCTGCTCGAGCTTCTGGACGTTGTCGTCGGCGGTGACGCCGGCCCCGACAAGAAGCCTGCGCCCGGCCTGTTGCTGCTGGCCTGCGAGCGGCTCGGTCTCGGCGTCGCCGATGTCGTCTTCGTCGGCGACAGCGAGAACGACGTCGAGGCGGCCGTGGCGGCGAAAATGACCGTCATCGCGGTACGCGGCGGCTATACGGCGATCGCCCCCGAAGATCTGGGCGCTGATGCGCTGGTCGACCGGATCGACGCCGTTCCGGCGGCGCTGGAGACGATCCGGGCGCGGGCGGACGCGGAGTGATCGTTAACCGCCCACCAAGTTCGACCTTCGACACGACCCGGCCTTGCGCTAAATAAGGCGAAGATGCGGCAGTCACCCGCGCCCATGGGCGCGGCGCACGAAGGTCCAAGCGTATGAGTTACAAGAGCGCCGAAATGGGCATGCTGTGGGCGACCATCGTGGTGTGGTCGATCATCGTGGTCGCGGCTTTGATGACGTCCCGCCTCGGCGGCTGAGCGCGGACAGGGCCATTTCAAGAATACCCATTGACCCGGAGCCAAACGCGGCGCGATCATGCCGACGGGCCCGGCGCTGAGTCGCGCGGACAAAAGCGGCGAACCTGCCCGAGCCGTTGCCCGGCTTAAGATTTTATTAAGTCTTGTGTCCTTACGGCGGGCTCACGCTGCCCTAAATATTTAATCCATCCGACATCGGGGAGACGAGGCGATGGTGAAGGTGGATAACGCTGATGCGATCCGCAGGCTTGCCTATGAAATTTGGGAACGGGCGGGTCGCCCCAGCGGCCGTGAACACGAGCATTGGGCGGAGGCGAACCGCGAGTTCGCCCGGCTGAATCCGCCGCAACCCGTCCGGATGAGCGAACAGCCGCGCTGGAACCGTATCGATGCCGAGCGGCACGAGGCGGAGGCCTTGCGCAAGGCGCTGTGGACCCCGGAGCCGTTTTCGGCGGAGCTGTTCGGCCGCGAGCCGCCCCGCTTCGGTCGGGGCAAGGTGGGAGCGCGGCGGCAGGCTCGGCCGCTGCCAGGGGCGCCGAACGCGGTCCGAACGGCGGCGCGGAGCGATGTCCGGTCTTAGAGGCCGTTTCGAAACCCTGCCAAGACCAGCCTCCATGGTTCACCCGGGACGCCCAAACCCGCGGAAATCGGGTATCATGTCATTGCGGAGCGACCATCCGAGGGGCCTTTGAACCCGCCGCAGTGAGTTTCGAAACGGACTCTTAGCAACAGCGAACAGGGTGCGTTGCGCGCGAGTAATCGCGTGGTAAGCAGGGCGCTGGCGATGAAGGCGCGCCGAGGTCAAGGATAGAATTCTGGATGCCGGGACGGTTGTTACGCGGCGTTGATCTGCTGAGCATTGACGCTGGCGATTGCAAGGAGACGGGCGATGCAGGACGCGGAGGGTCCGTCGTCTCCTAGCTGGCCGAGGGAAGAGCAGCGCTGGGAACGCCGACGTATCGCCGTCGGGCTGGGTCGCGCTTTCGGCGGCGCGCTGATTTTTTCGCTTCCCATGATCATGACCATGGAGATGTGGTGGATCGGCTTTTATATCGACCGGTTCCGCCTGGCGCTGCTGTTGATCCTGACGATCCCCGTTCTGGCGCTGTTGTCCTCCCACGCCGGCTTTCAGAAAACCTTCGACTGGAAAGATGATCTGCGCGACGCGGCGATCGCCTATGGGATCGGCATCTTGGCGAGCGCCGTCGTGCTGGCGACCTTCGGCCTTCTCACCTTCGATATGCCGCTCGACGAGATCGTCGGGACGATCGCCATTCAGGCGGTTCCGGCGAGCATCGGCGCCATCCTCGGGCGTAGCCAGCTCGGCGGGGACAAGACGGAGCCGTCCGACGGTCCGGAGGAGGTGAACTATGGCAGCGAATTGTTTCTGATGAGCATCGGCGCGCTGTTCCTCGGCCTCAATGTCGAACCGACCGAGGAGATGGTGCTCATTTCCTACAAGATGACCGAGTGGCATGCCGTCGCGCTCATCGTGCTGTCGATCGTGTTGATGCAGGGGTTTGTTTATGCCGTGGAGTTCCACGGCGAAGAATCGCTGCCGCCCGGCACGCCCTGGTGGAGCGCCTTTCTGCGCTTCACCCTGGTCGGCTATGTGCTCGCGGCGCTGATCAGCCTTTATGTGCTGTGGACCTTCGGACGAACCGACGGAATGGCCTATACGGAAATCCTGCGGGCCGTGGTCGTGCTCGGCTTCCCCGCCGCGATCGGCGCCGCCGCCGCGCGCTTGATCTTGTAAGGACGACAGTGATGGAACGGGATCAGCAGGACGACGGGGGCGAACAGAGCGGGGAGGACGAGAACCAGGCCCGCAAGCCGCATCCGATCGAGTGGATCGTCGGTGGGATTTCCGCTGTGGTCGTGCTGGCCATGATCGGGTTCATCCTGTTCGAGGCGTTCAGCGCGACGGGCCGGACCCCGCGACTGGCGGTGACGGCCGGACGCACCGAGACGATGGCGAACGGGTTTCGCATCGGCTTTCGCGCTTTCAACGGCGGCGATGCCGCCGCCGCAGAGGTGACGGTCGAAGGCAGCCTCATGGACGGCGAGGAGACGGTGGAGACCAGCGAGGTCACGCTCGACTACGTTCCCGGCCATTCCGAACGTCGCGGCGCGCTCCTGTTCAGCAAGTATCCCGGCCAATACCGTCTGGAATTGAATGCGAAGAGCTACCGCGAGCCATAGCGGTCGCGCCGGATGTCGGCGGCCAAAAGCATCCCCGTCGCCTGTGCTTGGCTCTACGCCTCGCAGACGGCATCGCCTTGCGGCGCGACGACGGTATCATCCAGTCCGGAAGCGCGGCGCGCCATCAGGCAGTCGTCTCCGCCCGGAACGCAGGCGCGGCAGACCTCCGGCCGCAGCGCATAGATCGCGCAGGAGGTGGCAATGCCGACGCGGCCGACAAGGGCGGAGCAGCGGGCGCCATCGCAGCGCATGCCGCTGAGATCGGCGGCGACGAATTTTTCGGGAATCTTGTCGAGATCGGCGTCGGCCTCGGTCGAAAACCGCGGCCATGTCGGCGAAAAGGAGCAACAGGCCCCGCAGGCCTGGCAGTCGAAGGGCGGTGGGATCATCGCGGCTGTCTAGCATGGATGGCGGGGGCGCCGCGATGAACCGGTCTTCTCAATGGCACGCTGGAATCACCTGGCGTCACGCATCTTGCCGATTTCGGAATCAAGCAGCCGCCGCATCTTGCCGATCGCGCTGCCGAGAGCCTTATCGGTCGTGCTCGCCTTTTCGGTGACGGCCTCGGGTTTCCGACCTTCCATGCGCGCCTCGATCATGCACTGGATGTCTTCCAGGCCTTCCTTTCCGGCGCTCGCGTCGCTGAAATGAATATGGATGCTGGTCACATGAGCGTCGAAACGGCCGAGTGATTTCTCCACCTCGTTCTTGGCCTTCTCCACCATGTCGGCATCGCCGTCGATATTGCTGTCGGTGCGGATTTCGATGTCCATGGTATTTCTTCCTTCGGTTTCTTCTTCGTCGCGGAGGCTCAGACGGTATTTCGCCTTGAGACTGTGTCCCAGGCATTGACCGGCAAAACCAGCCCGAGAAATGGCGGCGCGCCGCTAACTGATCCGGTGCCGGGCGAAATCTTCGCGAGGCGGCATCGCAATTCCATCCACAATGTGCCGCTCTCCTTCGACGAAGTAAAATTTCTCACCGCCATCCGCCCAATTGTCGAACCGGTCAGCCATGAATACGTCGTACGGGCTACGGGCGACCGCCCGATCAGTCTCTGAAATATCCAACTGCTGGCTTCTCCTCGACAGATATGGGTATTTCATTACGTCGGTCATTGTGGGTTTCTCCGGGATATCCTGCCGTGCGAGTCCGCGCGAACCGAGCCATCGACAGGATAACGACGCTGCCGGTTTTGCCGGAGTCGGACGGTAGGTTTGATTTTTCTGAAGCCGGACCCGACTGATCTCTCGAGGCCGTGCTCCTTAGATGGCGCGAAATAACTGAAAAACAACGGACGCAAGGATTTCATTGCAAGACCGCTCGGCTTGCGCGACCCCCAAAGAGCCTGTCGGAAAACTGAAACAGATTTGGGAATATCGTTTCAGATCAGGCGCCGAAGGAGTCGCCCGGTACGATCCGCGTCGCCGTATCCGGCTCGTGCCGCAGCCGGTCTGGCGCTCGATCTCGCGCATGACGACCGTCCAGTGGCGCTGATCATCTGCCGCGCCGTCAGATGTCGCAACGCATGCCGCTGAGATCGGCGGCGACGAATTTTTCCGGAATTATATCGAGATCGGCATCGGCCTCGGTCGAAAACCGCGGCTATGCCGGCGAGTAGGAGCCGCAGGCCTGGCAGTCGAAGGGCGGTGGGATCATGCAGCTGTCTAGGCTCAGGACTCATTGATCAGAGCCAGAAGATGACGGCGGCTGCGATGCAGATGGCCGAGAAGAAGGTGTGGGCGCAACGATCGTAG
>NZ_JAZHLJ010000061.1:0-22431 GCF_036549495.1 Aurantimonas sp. C2-5-R2 | reverse complement strand
CGAGATCATGACCATGCCGGGCCTGCCGCGCGTGCCCTCGTCGGAATCCATCCGGCTCAATGACGAAGGCCTCATCGAAGGCCTGTTCTAGGGCAATGCTCCGCGATGTGACCCGTGCCGCGATGATCGATGGCAAGGCCATCGCGGCGCGCCTGCGGGCCGAGGCGGCGAACGATGCGGCGAAGCTGGCCGAAGAAGGCTGGCAGCCGCGTCTCGTCTCGGTCTCCGTCGGCGATACCGCAGCGGCCGAACTCTATGTCCGGAACCAGCAGAAAAGCGCCGAGAGCGCCGGCGTCGCCTTCGAGGCACGCAGCTATCCGCACGAGACGTCGCCCGAGCAACTGGTCGGCATCCTGCAGGGACTCAACGCCGACCCGCGCGTGCACGGGATCATCATCCAGCGCCCCTTGCCCGCGCATATCCCGGTCAAGGCGTTGCAGAAGGCCGTGCATCCGCTGAAGGACGTGGAAGGCATGCATCCGGCCTCGATCGGCAACATCGTCTACAACGATCTGGCGCTTGGCCCCTGCACGGCGGTGGCGGCGGTGGAAATCATGAAGACGCTGCCGCTGAAGATCGAGGGGCTGGACGTAACGATTATCGGCCATTCCGAAATCGTCGGGAAGCCGATCGCCTTTCTTCTAATGGGACTGGGGGCGACCGTGACGGTCTGCCACCACATGACGCGGTCGGTGGCCATGCATAGCCGCGCGGCCGACGCGGTCTTCGTTGCCGTCGGCAAGCCCGGCCTGGTGACGGGCGAGATGATCAAGCCCGGCGCGGCGTTGATCGACATCGGGATCAACCGGGTCGATGGGAAAACCGTCGGCGACGCGGACTTCGACAGCTGCGCCAGTGTCGCCGGTTGGATCACGCCGGTGCCCGGCGGCGTCGGGCCGGTGACGGTAGCCGTGCTGATGCAGAACGCGGTGCTGGCGACGCGAATGCAGAAAGAGCACTACCAGCAGTCTTTTGCGAGCACGAACAATGGATGACCGAGGTGGGATCATGACAGCCAGTATTATCGACGGAAAGGCGTTTGCCGCTTCGGTGCGCGACGACGTGGCGGCGCGCGTGGGCCAGCTGAAGAAATCGACCGGCATAACCCCCGGGCTGGCGGTCGTCCTGGTGGGCGAGGACCCGGCCAGCCAGGTCTATGTCCGCTCGAAGGGCAAACAGACCGTCGAAGTTGGAATGAACTCCTATGAGCACAAGCTCGGGGCCGACATTTCCGAGGCCGACCTTTTGGCCCTAATCGAAAGCCTGAACGACGACCCGGCGGTGCATGGCATCCTCGTCCAACTGCCGCTGCCGAAGCATCTCAACGAGGATCTGGTCATCAACGCGATCAACCCCGCCAAGGACGTGGACGGTTTTCATCTGTCGAATGTCGGTCTCCTGGGGACGGGGCAGGACTCGATGGTGCCGTGCACGCCGCTCGGATGCCTGATGATGCTGCGCGACCACCACGGAAGTCTGTCCGGTCTGGAAGCGGTGGTGGTCGGTCGCTCGAACATCGTCGGCAAGCCGATGGCGCAACTTCTCCTGGGAGACAGCTGCACGGTGACGATTGCCCATTCGCGGACGAAAAATCTGGCGGACGTGGTGCGCCGCGCCGACATCGTGGTAGCCGCCGTCGGTCGGCCCGAGATGATCAAGGGCGATTGGATCAAGCCCGGCGCCACGGTCATCGATGTGGGCATCAACCGGGTCGCGGCGCCGGAAAAGGGCGAGGGCAAGACGCGTCTCGTCGGCGATGTCGACTTCGCCAGCGCCGCCCAGGTCGCCGGCGCGATCACGCCGGTGCCGGGGGGCGTCGGGCCGATGACCATCGCCTGCCTGTTGTCCAATACGCTGACCGCCTGCTGCCGTGCCAATTCCGACGCGTCCGAGGCGTAGCGCGACGACCGGCGCCCTATCCGGTCGCGGCGCCTCTGCGCGTCAGATCGGACAAAATTGCCAACGCGTCACGTGCGATGGTGGCGACAATTTCTCCGGCCGGCTCAATCGCTTCGACCCGGCCGGCGACCTGACCCGCGAACAGCGCCAGCCGCTCGAGATCGCCGCGCATCGATTGGAGCGGCGAATCGGTGCTGAAGAGATAGATCGACCGGTCGTCCTCCATCGCGATCGCCTCGCGCGGCAGGTCCTCGGCCTTGTAGCCGAACAGCCGCGCGCCGAGGGTTTCGGTGACGTCGCTGGCAAGGACCCGGACCGGCGAGTTGGGCGGCCAGTTGATGGCGAAGGCGTCGGTGTGGACGGTGTCCTCGCAGGACGCCGCGGCGACGCGGCGCTTGTGCAGGTCGTGGGCGAAGGATTCCTGCGTCGCCAGGAAGGCGGTGCCGCAGTGGATGCCCTGCGCGCCGAGCGCCAGCGCCGCGACGAGGCTGGCACCGGAGGAAAATCCTCCCGATCCGACCACGGGAATTTTAAGCGCGCTGGCGACCTGTGGCAGCAGTACCAGCGAGGATACGCTGCCGTGAACATGGCCGCCGGCCTCGACCCCCTGGACGATCACCGCATCCGCTCCGGCGGCTTCGGCAGCCCGCGCGGCGGCGAGCGATCCGACCTGATAGAGCACCCGGCATCCGGCCCGCTTCGCCGTCTCGATTGCCTCCGGGACGACGTCCCAGAAAAAGACCATCGCCCGAACCTTGGCCTCAAGGCAGACCGCCAACTCTTCGTCGAAAAGCGTGGGGTCGGTCGCCGCCGGGATCAGGTTGACGCCGAAGGGCCGGTCGGTGCGCGAGCGGACGGACGGGACCGATCGGCGAAACGACCGTCATGGACACGTCCCGAGCACGTAGCGCAGCACCACGTCGGCGTATCGACCGCCGAGGCGTATCTGACCGACTCCGTCCAGAAGTCACCGCCGAAGATGTGGCCCGCGACAGGCCTTGGTTAGCAGAATGGGTATTTTCTCCTTACCGCGTGAGGTCGCCCGGCAGGCCTTCGAGAGCCGCATCGATGGCGTCGCTGAGACGCTCGACGATCGTTGCTATCTGGGTTTCGTCGACAATGAACGGGGGCGCGAGGAGGACATGATCGCCCCGCACGCCATCGATCGTACCGCCCATCGGATAGACCATCAGCCCACGCGCCATCGCCTCGCGCTTGATAAGGGCGTGGAGCTTCAGCTTCGGGTCGAAGGGCTCCTTGGTCGAGCGGTCGCGGACCAGCTCGATGCCCCGGAACAGGCCACGCCCGCGGATGTCGCCGACGTGATGGTGATTGCCGAACCGCTCGACAAGACGCCTGTTCAGGCACTCGCCCATGGCCACGACGTTATCGAGGAGGCCGTCGCGGCGGATGATGTCCTGAACGGCGAGGCCCGCGGCCGCGGCCATCGGATGGCCCATATAGGTGTGGCCGTGCTGGAAGAAGCCGGAGCCCTTCGAAAAGGCCTCGAAGATCTGTGCCGACACAAGCACCGCGCCGACCGGCTGGTAGCCACCGCCGAGACCCTTGGCGATGGTCATCAGGTCCGGCACGATGCCGTCCTGCTCGCAGGCGTGTAGCGTCCCGGTACGGCCCATGCCGCACATGACCTCGTCGAGGATCAGCAGGACGCCGTAGCGGTCGCATATCTCGCGGATGCGCTTGAAATAATCGCCGACCGGCGGCACGGCCCCGGCGGTCGCGCCGACCACGGTCTCGGCGACGAAGGCGATGACCTCGTCGGCGCCGAGTTCCAGGATCTTGTCTTCCAGCTGCTGGGCGGAACGGGCGGCGTAGTCGGCGTCGCTCTCGCCGTCTTCGCGCAGACGGTATGCGTAGCAGGCGTCGATGTGGTGGGTTTCGATCAGAAGCGGGCGGAACTGCGCCCGACGCCACTCATTGCCGCCCGTCGCCAGGGCACCGAGCGTATTGCCATGGTAGCTCTGCTTGCGTGCGATGATATGGCGGCGCTTAGACTCGCCCTTCTCCACGAAATACTGGCGCGCCATCTTGAGCGCCGCCTCGACGGCTTCCGAGCCTCCGCTGACGAGATAGACGTGGTCGAGCCCGTCCGGCGCGTCCTCAACGAGGCGATCGGCCAAACGCTCGGCGACCTCGGTCGTGAAGAAACCGGTATGGGCGTAGGCGATCGTGTCGAGTTGCTCGTGCAGAGCGGCGATGACGTCAGGATGGCCATGGCCGAGGCAAGAGACGGCCGCGCCCCCCGAAGCATCGATGTAACTCTTGCCGTCGCGATCGAACAGCTCGATGCCTCGTCCCGCGACGGCGACGGGCATTACGGCATTGGCCGCACGGTGGAGAATGTGGCTCATGACGGTCTCTTCGCCTGCTTCGGCTTCAGGTGGATGTTGAGGGACGCAAGGTGTTCGTCGGTCCGACGCAGCCCCGCGAGAGCCGCGTCGTCGTCATGGCCTGCCATGATCGCGGCGAGGATTTCGGCGATCACGAAGGCCGGCGCCATGGTGTGGAAGAAGGACGGGCTGGACGTCGGCACGACCATCACGCAGGTCGCGGTCCGGGCAAGAGGGGCAACTTCGCTGTCGGTGATCGCGACGATTTTCACGCCACGCCGGGCGGCATGCTCGGCCAGTTCGACCGTCTGGCGCGTATAGGGCTGGACGCTCGTGACGAGAAGGACATCCTCCGCCGTGGCGGTGGCCAATGCGTCGGCGCCGGTGCCGGCGATCCCGTCGAGTTGGATCGAGCGCTCTCCGATCAGTGTCAGCACGTAATGAAAGTGCCAGGCGACCGCGTGACTGGAGCGCAAGCCGAGGCAGTAGACCCGACGTGCCGCGGCGAGCACCTTGGCGGCGGCGGCGATGCGTTCCAGATTGTCCGGCGACCGGAGCGCCTCGATCTGACGCCCGATGGACGTCAGCATCTCGGCCGCGAGAGCCTTGTCGCCCCGCAGCTTCTGGCCCGCGACCTGCGCCCCGGCCTTGCCGGCAAAGCCAAGGTTCCCGTCCCGTACGGCAGCGGCGTATTTCTCCCGGATGTCGTCGAACCCGTCCATACCCAGATGCTGGGCGAGGCGCGTCATGGTTGCGGGCTGGACGCCGGCTTGCCGGGCCTGCTCCCGCATCGACAGGAGGGCCACATCGCTGGGGTGGTCGAGCACGTATCGCGCCGCCGTCTGGAGTTGCGGCGACATCGCGCCGAACGCCTTGACGATCTCTTCGGTAAGAGGTCCCTGATCCATGGTTGTCAGTTGTACGCCGTAGCGACAATTATTGCAACAAGTGTTTCAATGATGATAAAAAAGATTCAAACAGGTCATCATCCAAGCGAGTAGCCCCAATGGAAGCCGTCTCTTTCCCGCAGCCCGTCGTCATCGCGGTCGCTCCCAATGGCGGACGTCGCATCAAGGCCGACCATCCGGCCATTCCTCTGACGCCGCGGGAACTGGCGCACACCGCAGCCGAATGCCTGGAGGCCGGCGCCGCGATGATCCACGCGCACGTACGAAAACCCAACGGGACACATCTCCTCGACGCCGGCGCCTATCGCGACGCCATCGCGGCTATTCACGGGGTTGTGGGCGATCGCATGGTCATTCAGATCACCAGCGAAGCGCTGGGGATCTATACGCCCGCCGAGCAACGAAGCGTCGTGCGCGAGGTCAAGCCCGAGGCGGTATCCCTGGCGCTGCGCGAGCTCGTGCCCGACGACAGCGAGGAAGCCGCGTTCGCCGACTTGCTCGCCTGGATGAAGCGCGAAGGCGTCGTCCCCCAGATCATTCTCTACGCGCCGGAGGAGGCGGTACGGCTCGACGCCATGTGGCGGCGAGGCCTGGTTCCCTTCGATCGCATTCCCGTGCTTTACGTGCTCGGCCGCTACACCGTCGGGCAGACATCGACGCCGGCCGCCCTCCTGCCGTTCCTGGCACCCGAAATGCCGCGCTTCGCACACTGGAGCGTCTGTGCCTTCGGGCAGCATGAAACGGCCTGCGTGACGGCGGGGGCGCTCCTCGGAGGGCACGCGCGGGTCGGTTTCGAGAACAACCTGTTCCGGCCGGATGGCACGCTGGCGGACACAAACGCCGACCTGGTTTCGTCAGTAGCAGAGACGATTCGAGGCTGCGGCTTGACGGTTGCGGACGCAGACGATCTGCGACGCTTCAGTGCAGATTAGACCGAGGCATTGAACCGAAGCGCCGGCATCCGGCTTTGAAGGTCCTGTTCACCTTCGGCTATGGCAGCGAGATCTTCGCCTCAGCGGGGGACGACGCCCTGAAGCCTTTCCTGCAAAAACCCTACCGGGATGACGAACGCGCTCGCGCCGTCCGAAACGCCATCGAATGACGGGCGGTGCCGAGCCCGGTCGGGCGGCATCTCAGCACCAGCTGGCCTCGTTTGTCGCCGTGTTGTGGAACAGTTCGTGGACATTGGCCTCGAGCAGTCGGTAGCCGACATTGCCGAACAGCTTTTGCCGACCCTCGTTGAGCAGGAAGGTCGGGCTGCCCTCGGCGCCGTTCTTGCGGCTCATCTGGTCGTCGGCGGCAAGCTGCGCCAGCGCTTCGGAGGATCGGATCTTGCGGTCGACGCTGCTGTAGTCGATGCCGAGACGATCGGCGATCTCCTCGTGGACCCGCCAGTCGGAAATATCCTTCGCCGACGCGAAGAAGGCGCGGCGCAGCTCCCAACTGGCGCGTGTGGAAAGCCGGTCGAGATAAGGCAGTTGTTCGGCCTCGCCGCCCGTCGCGTCGGCTTCGACCAGTTCGACAGCCTTGACGAACAGGTGGGCGCTTGCGGAGCTTCGCGGCCGGGTTTCGAGCCACAGGCGCTCGTGAACCTCGATGTGGGGAAACTTCTTCGCCACCTCGTTGATGTGCCGATTGAAGCCCTCAAAGCCATCACGATGCTTCCAGCTCGTCTCGATCTTGCCCCAGGCGTCGGGAAAGACAGGGCAGAAATGGGCGTCGATCGCGAGGTCGGCGCCGAATTTCTCCACCAGTGCCTCGAGGCGGCGCTGAGCGGCATAGGCCCAGATGCACAGGATGTCGGAATAATACGATAGCTGGACCGGGACCATGAGAGCGCCTCTTCTTGCAAAGCATCTGGAAAATGGGCCGCCACCGAGGCGGCCCGCATCATCAGGCCGAAGCTCTGCGCCAAGCGGCGCGCAGACGAAGACGACGCCGGAGCCTCGCGACTCTAAGCCAGCCAGGTCATGGCGCTCTTGTAGAGCATATAGACGGCGACAACGAAGATCAGCCCGGCGAAGGCCATGTTCAGCGCGCCCTTCTTCGCCGCGAGCCCTCGCGCGGCGGTGGCGCCGACCAGGCCCCCGGCGATCCCCCCGCCGATGAAGACGAGGGCGAGCGTCCACAGCACGTAACCGGAAAAGGCGTAGCTCAAGGCGGTGGCCAGGCCGAAAGCGGCGACGGCGACCAGCGAGGAGCCGACCGCGTTGAGGATCGGCATGCCGGTGGACGCGATCAGCCCCGGGACGATCAGAAAACCACCGCCGATGCCGAAGAAACCCGAGAAGGCGCCGGTGACGGCCCCGAAGCCCAGCACTTTCGGCGCGTTCTCGCGGTTGCACTCGGCGCCGGCATCGCCCGTGCTGCCCCGGCGGCGGAACATCAAGACCCCGACGACGAGCATCAGGATGGCGAACAGAAACAGCAATTGCTGACCGTCGATGGCCTTGCCGACGGCCGCGCCGCCGAGCGCGCCGAGGACGCCGGCGCCACTATAGAGCGCGGCGCAACGCCATTTCACATTGCCATGACGGGCGTGGCTGACGAGGTTCGCCGCGGCATTGGCGGCGACCGCCAGGGCGCTGGTGCCGATCGCCATATGCGCGCCGGGCACGCCGACGAGATAGACCAGAAGCGGCACCGCCAGGATCGAGCCGCCGCCGCCGAACAAGCCGAGGGTGAAGCCGACGAGCGAGCCTGAAAAGGCGCCGAGCAGATACTGGGAGAGGTCGAGGGCCATCGGGCAAGCTTTCGGCGGCAGTGGAGCGCCCACCAGCTCGGCAGGCGCTCCTGTTGGTTCTTGACGGACTCAGAGAGGTATCAGCGCGTCTCGACCGGCAGGCCGCATTCGCGCCAGCCTTTCAAGCCGCCCTCGATGCTCTTGGCGGTGTAGCCCATGTCGGTGAGCGTCTTCGCTGCCATGGCCGCGCGAGCGCCGGAAGCGCACAGCACATAGACCGGCTGGTTCTTGTCCAGCGCCGCGGTCAATCCGGCATCGGCGGTCTCGGCCGAGGGATCGGCGCGCGCTTCCAAAAACCCACGGGGAACGTGGACAGACCCGGCGACGCGGCCGGTCTGCGCGAGTTCTCCGGCCTCGCGCACATCCAGGATGACGGCGTCGGCGCCATGCGCGTCGCGCGGCGAGACAGAGCCTGCCGTCGCCATTGCGGCGGCGATGAAGTCTTTAATACCCATGGCTATCAATTGCCTCCTTGGAACCGGTTCGCGGGAATCTTGAAATAGTGGTTGCCGTCGTCTTCGGCGGGCGGCAGCCGGCCGCCGCGCAAATTCACCTGCAGGGCGTGGAGCATCCGATCGGGGAGGGGGAGTGTGCGATCCCGCTTCTCGCGCGTCTGGATAAACGCGCTCTCGGACGTCCCGTCCTTGACGTGGACGTTGCCGCGCTTGTGCTCGTCGACGGTGGCTTCCCAGGCCGGCCCGTCGCGCTCGTCCGAGCCATAGTCATGGCCGACAAACAGGCGCGTGTCGCGGGGAAGCGCCAGAATTGCCTGGATCGAGCCCCAGAGCTCCTTGGCCGAACCGCCCGGAAAGTCCGCGCGCGACGAGCCCTTGTCGGGGTACATCAACGTATCATGGACGAAAGCGGCGTCGGCGACGACATAGGTGATCGAGCCGAGTGTATGGCCTGGCGACAGCATCACCCGGACGTCCAGTTCGCCGATCTTGAAACTCGCTCCGTCGTCCCAGAGGACATCGATGTCCCGCTCGGGATCGAAGCCGCCGGGCAAGTTGTAGAGGCCTTCCCAGAGCGAGGCGATTTCCTTGACCTTCGCCCCGATGGCGGTTGGCGCGCCGAGTTTCTCCTTCAGATAGGCCGAGGCCATCATGTGATCGGCATGCGGATGGGTGTCGAGAATCCACTCGACCTCCAGGCCTTCCCGTTTCACATGGGCGAGAATCTCGTCGGCGCTGTCGGTCGATGTCTGCGCCTCGCTCGGGTCGAAGTTCAACACGACGTCGATCAACGCCGCTTTTCGCGTGGTCGGGTCGGCGCAGACATACTGAATGGAGCCGGTGTCTTCCTCATAGAAGCCCCAGATGTCGGGACTTCCCTTGCCGCGGGAGGGGCTATGTCGCGTGAGCGTCATTGGCTATCTTTCCTTTCCAGATTCAGAATGGGCTGAAGCAGTCCGCGAAAAATCAGCGCGGAAGAATTTCTTGCGTTGATACGCTTGGTGTCGTGAGCCGCGGCCGCACGCCCGACGAGCGGGCGTCCGGCGTCGCTCCTCGCGGGGACGCCAACTTTCCGGAGATCATCAAGACTTCGTCCGCGATCGCCGGGGGAGCGGCAGGGGCTCTACGGCAGCCGCCGACGTTTCCTTGATCTCGCCGCGATCACCGCCCCCGCTGCCCAGCTTGAAGGGGGGATCCGGGCAGAAGGCCTTCTGCAAGGCTTCGATGATCAGCAAGATTTCGCTGCGAGCGATCTTGTAGTAGACGGTCGTCCCCACGCGTCGCGATTCGACCAGCCCATCAGCCCGCAGCCGCATAAGTTGCTGGGACATCCGCACCTGGTCGATCGCGAGCTCTTCGCGCAACTGGCTCACGGGCTTCTCCCCGTCGGCCAGTGCGCAGAGCACGAGCAAGCGTTGCGGATGCGACAGGCTGCCCATCAGATCCGCCGCCTCTTCCGAAGCCTGAATCACGTCACTTACATTCATAATCATGAATTTAAGGAACTTGAATGTAAATGCAACCCCCGGCGAGCCAAGAGCGCACGATATCCCCGTTTCGCCGAAATGGGTCTTGGCACAGTCGCGCCGGCGTCCTACGCATTCCTCGGTAGATCATCGACAAATACCAGTCAGGACAATCACCAAGCTCAGGGCAATGCGGGTTCGTGTCGCTCCGCCGACCGCCGCCCCATCCGACAAAAGCTGTTTAGACGGGAGAACGAGAATGTGGTGTGGAGTAATGCCGGCCGCGACCACGAAGTTCCGCGAGGACGGCGACCTCGACCGCGCGGAGAACGAGCGCTGCTTCGGCATCCAGATGGATGCCGGATGTGATGGCCTGATCATCTGCGGCTCACTCGGCGAAGGGCCGATGCTGACTCTGGCGGAGAAGCTCGAGCTTCTGCGGATCGCCAAATCGGCCGCGGACGGCAAGCCGGTGCTGATGACGGTCGCCGCCGCCTCCACCGCCGAATCCTGCGACATCGCCAGGGCCGCCGCCAAGGCCGGCGCCGACGGGTTGATGATTGTCCCGAGCCTTGTCTATTTCACCGATCGCCGGGAGACGCTGGACACCTTGCGGGCGGTGGTCCAGGCGGGAGATCTTCCGGCGATGATCTACTCCAATCGGGTTGCCTACAAGGTCGACGTGACGCCGGATATGATGGAAGACCTCGCGCCCGACGCGCGCTTCGTCGCGATCAAGGAATCCTGCGACGATATCCGCCGCACGACCGAAATCATCAACCGCCTCGGCGACCGCTACGACATTTTCACCGGTGTCGACAATCTGGCCTTCGAGGCGCTGTCGGTCGGCGCAATCGGCTGGGTGGCGGGCCTCGTCGTCGCGTTTCCGCGCGAGACTGTGGCGATTTACCGCCTGATGAAGGCGGGGCGCGCCAAGGAGGCGCTCGGCATCTATCGCTGGTTCCGACCGCTGCTCGATCTCGACGTGTCGCGCTACCTCGTCCAGAACATCAAGCTCGCGGAAGTTCACGCCATCCAGTCAAACGACCGTGTCCGCCTGCCGCGTCAGCCGCTCCAAGGCGCCGAGCGTCAGCGGGTGGAGAAGGTGATCGCCGACGCCCTCGCGACCCGCCCGCAACTTCCATCTTTCGTCTGAGGTCCGAGTCGGATGAATCCATCGCCAGATCGCAAGGTCGATGTCGCCATTGTCGGCTCGGGTATCGTGGGCGTTTCGATCGCCCATGCGCTCGTGCGGGACGGCCTGACCGTGACCCTCGTCGATCGGGAGGGCGTCGCCTGCGGCGCGAGCCGCGGCAATGCCGGCGCGCTCGCTTATTCGGATGTGCTGCCGCTGGCCTCGCCCGGGATCATGCGAAAGGCCCCCCGCTGGCTCCTCGACCCGGCCGGACCGCTGACGATCCGACCGGGTTACCTGTTGCCGATCGCCCCCTGGCTCTTCCGCTTCTGGCGGGCGAGTTTTCCCGCCGCGGCCGCACGCTCAATGGCGGCGCAGGTCGCGCTCATGACACTCGCCCGCAGTGAGATGCAGCGTCAGGTCGCGGAGGCGTCGCTGTCGCACATGCTGGTCAGCGACGGCGCCCTCGAACTCTACGAGAGCGAGGCCGAACGGGACGCTGCCCGCCCGAATTGGAACGCGCGCGGCCGGGAAGGCATCCGGTTCGAGCATGTGGGCAGGGACGCCATCGACGAATTGCAGCCTGGGCTGGACTCCCGCTTTTCACACGGGACTTTCCTGCCCGAGTGGCAGTCGGTCACCGACCCCTACGATTTTGCCGTGGCGTTCGCCGACAAGCTGCGGGAACGCGGCGTTTTATTTCGGACCGGCGAGGTGACTGCGGTCGAGCCGGGGGAGGACGGCGTCGTTCTACGCTGTGTCGACGGGGCGGCGATCCGCGCGCGGCAAGTGGTGATCGCGGCGGGGGCATGGTCGAAAAGCCTCGCGACCTCGGTCGGCGACAACATCCCCCTCGACACCGAGCGGGGTTACAACACGACGCTGCCACGCGGCGCCTTCGACCTTCGGCGCCATCTGACCTTCGGCGGCCATGGCTTCGTGGTGACCCGGCTCTCCTCCGGCATCCGCGTCGGCGGAGCGGTGGAGTTCGGCGGGCTGCGCCTGCCGCCGAACATGCGCCGGGCCGACGTGATGCTGGCCAAGGCCAAGGCCTTCCTGCCGGCCCTCGACACGACGGGCGGCAAAAAGTGGATGGGCTACCGGCCGTCGCTTCCCGATTCCCTGCCGGTGATCGGGGGCTCGCCGCGTGCCCCTGCTGTCTTCTATGCGTTCGGCCATGGCCATCTCGGTCTGACGCAATCGGCGGCCACGGGCCGCCTCATAGCCGACCTCGTTGCCCACCGTCCGACCGCGATCGACGTCGCGCCGTTCCGGCCAGATCGCTTCTAGCTGCAGATTTCCGGAGGTCTCTCGATGGCACGTCACACGTTCTTTTGCATAGACGGTCATACCTGCGGCAATCCGGTTCGGCTTGTCGCTGGCGGCGGGCCGGCGCTGGTCGGGGACACCATGATCGAGAAGCGCGCCCACTTCCTGCGCGAATACGACTGGATTCGCACCGGCCTGATGTTCGAGCCGCGTGGTCACGACATGATGTCGGGTGCGATCCTCTATCCCCCGACGCGGTCGGACTGCGACACGGCGATCCTCTTCATCGAGACCTCCGGATGTCTCGCCATGTGCGGCCATGGCACGATCGGCACCGTGACGATGGCGCTCGAAAACGGCTTGATCCGTCCACGGGAACCGGGCGTGGTCCGGCTCGACACGCCCGCCGGACTGGTCGTCGCGACCTATACCGAAGTGGACGGATACGTCGCCGAGGTTCGATTGACGAATGTCCCGGCCTTCCTGTTCCGCGAGGGACTGGAGGTGGAAAGTCCGCATCTCGGCCGGCTCACCGTCGATGTCGCCTATGGCGGCAATTTCTACGCGATCGTGGACAGCCAGGAAAATTTCGATGACATGGCGGCGTTCTCGGCCGGGCAGCTCGTGGAGATGTCCGGCGCGCTCCGCCAGGCCCTTAACGACGCCTACCAATTCGTCCATCCGGAAAAGCCGGAAATCAACGGTCTCAGCCATATTTTGTGGACCGGCAAGCCCACCCGGCCGGAGACGACCGCCCGCAACGCCGTCTTCTACGGCGACAAGGCGATCGACCGCAGCCCCTGCGGCACCGGCACCTCGGCTCGGATGGCGCAATGGGTCGCAAAAGGCCGGCTGGAGCCGGGCGACGACTTCGTCCATGAAAGCATCATCGGCTCGCTGTTTCGCGGCCGCGTCGAGGAGAACGCGCGGGTCGGCGACCTGCCGGCGATCATCCCGTCGGTGGCCGGCTGGGCGAGGATGACGGGTCTCAACACCATCTTCATCGACGACCGCGATCCTTTCGCGACGGGATTCCAGGTCGTCTGAGTCCAGCGAATGAGAGGTTCCGCATGAAGATCACCGGCATCAAGGCGTGGCAGGTCGACCTTCCGTTGAAGGAGGGACGCTACACTTGGTCGAGCGGCCATTTCGTCGAAATCTTCGACAGCACGGTCGTTGCGGTCGAGACGGATGCGGGCATCACCGGCTACGCCGAGTGCTGCCCGCTCGGCTCAGCCTATCTGCCGGCCTTCGCGGCCGGCGTGCGCGCGGGCCTGGCGGAGCTGGCGCCGCAATTGCTGGGCCTCGATCCGACCGACCTTGGCGTCGTCAACGCCTATATGGACCGGGTTCTGCGTGGCCATCCCTATATCAAGGCGCCGCTCGACATCGCCTGTTGGGATATTCTCGGCAAGGCGGCCGGCCTGCCGGTGTGGAAGCTGCTGGGCGGCAAGGCGCAGGCGCATGTCGCGCTGTATCGCGCCATCAGTCAGCGGGGCTCGGCGGAGATGGCGGCGAATATCGAGGGCTACCGGGCGGAAGGCTATCGCAAATTCCAGCTCAAGGTCGGCGGCGACGCCGACGCGGACATTGCCCGCATTCGCGCGACCCGTTCGGTCCTCCAGGATGGAGAGGTTCTTGTCGCCGATGCCAATACCGGCTGGACGCGAGCCGAGGCGGCGCGGGTCGTGCTGGCGGTCCGAGACCTCGACGTCGTGATCGAACAGCCTTGCCCGACCTATGACGAGTGCCTGTCGGTGCGCCGGCGAACCCCGCTGCCCTTCGTGCTCGACGAAGTCATCGACAGTGTCGCGACGCTGCAGCGCGCCCTGGCCGACGACGCCATGGACATCGTCAATTTGAAAATTTCCAAGGTCGGCGGCCTGACCAAGGCGCGGCTGATGCGCGACCTTTGCGTCGCCAGCGGAACGCCGATGACGATCGAGGACACCTGGGGCGGCGACATCGTCACCGCCACCATCGCCCATCTGGCGCAGTCGACGCCGGCCGAATTCACCTTCTCGGCGACCGACTTCAACTCCTACAGTACCGTCTCGATCGCTGACGGGGCGCCGATACGGGAGAATGGGACCATGCGCGCGTCGGACGAGCCGGGCCTTGGCGTGACCCCGCGCTGGGACGTGCTGGGCGAGCCCTGTCTGAACGTCGGGAGCTAGACGCATGCGCAGCTCCAAACTCGTCCACATCGTCGGCTGCCACGCGGAAGGCGAGGTCGGCGACGTCATCGTCGGCGGCGTGGCGCCGCCGCCGGGCGACACGCTCTGGGAACAATCCCGCCACGTGGCGACCGACGGCGAATTGCGCAATTTCGTCCTCAACGAGCCGAGGGGCGGCGTCTTCCGCCATGTCAATCTGCTGGTGCCGCCGAAGCACCCCGATGCCGCGATGGGTTTTATCATCATGGAGCCGGCCGATACCCCGCCGATGTCGGGCAGCAACGCGATCTGCGTCGCGACGGTCCTCCTCGACAGCGGGATCGTGCCGATGCGCGAACCGGTCACCCGCTTCCGGCTGGAAGCGCCGGGCGGGCTGGTGGAGATCAGCGCCGACTGCCGGGATGGCAAGGCCGAGCGCATCACGGTCACCAACGTCCCGTCCTTCGCCGATCGCCTTGGCGTCAAGCTTGAGGTCGAGGGGCTGGGCACGTTGACCGTCGATACGGCCTATGGCGGCGACAGCTTCGTGCTCGTCGACGCCGCTGAGGCCGGTCTTGAAATCAGCCCGGCGAACGCGGCGGTGCTGGCCGACGCGGGCATGAGGATCACCCGCGCCGCCAATCAGCAGATTGGCTTCCGGCATCCTCAGAATGCCGAGTGGGACCACATCTCCTTCTGCCAGTTCACCGAACCGGTGACGCGGGAGAACGGCATCCTAGCTGGCCGCAACACGGTGGCGATCCGCCCCGGCAAGCTCGACCGCTCGCCGACCGGCACGGGCTGTTCCGCCCGCATGGCGGTGCTGAACGCGCGCGGTGAAATGCAGGCGGGAGACGCCTTTGTCGGGCAGTCGGTCACCGGATCGCAATTCCACTGCCGCATCGAGAGCCTGACGACGGTGGGTGACCGGCCGGCCATTGTCCCGTCGATCTCCGGGCGGGCCTGGATCACCGGAACGGCCCAGCTGATGCTCGACCCGTCCGATCCGTGGCCTGGCGGATATCGCTTGTCCGACACCTGGCCCGGCGGCTGACGGACCGCAGACGTCTAAAAGGCCGCCCGGTAGATCGACAGCGCGTCGGATTCCGAGACATCGCGCGGATTGTTGACCAAAAGGCGTTGCTGCTTCATCGCGTCGGCCGCCATCTTGGCCAAGTGTTCCTCGCCGATGCCGACATCGCGCAGGCGCGGCGGCAGGCCGAGGCGCTTCGACAATGCGGCGAGTTCCTCTACGAAAGCGGCGCAGCGGCCTTGCGTGCTTTCCTCGCGTTCCAGCGCCGGAAAGGCGTCCGCCGCGATCTCGGCATAAAGATACGCCGCGTCGGGCGCGTTGAAGCGCAGGACATGCGGCAGCACCAGCGCGTTGGACAGGCCGTGCGGGATATGGAAGGTCCCGCCGATCGGGTAGGCGAGGGCATGGACGGCGGCGACCGGCGAATTGGCGAAGGCCTGGCCGGCAAGCATCGAGCCGAGCAGCATGGCGCCGCGTGCTGCCACATTGGCCGGTTCGGCGATCACCGCTTCGATATTCGCGCCGAGCAAACGCAAGGCTTCGCGCGCCAGCATCTTCGACAGTGGGTTGTTGTTGGCGTTCTTCGACGCATAGGCCTCGATCGCGTGGACCATGGCGTCGACGCCGGTGGCCGCGGTAATCGCCGGCGGCAGTCCGAGGGTGAGTTCGGCGTCGAGCACCGCGATGTCCGGCAGGATCAGCGCCGAGGAAACGCCGCGCTTTTCCTCCTCGCCGACCGTGATGATCGAGACCGGCGTCACTTCCGAGCCGGTGCCGGCCGTTGTCGGCACGAGTACCAGCGGAAGCCTCGGGCCCTTGGCGTTGCCGACGCCCCAGGCGTTGTCGAGGCTCTCGCCGGAGCCGGCGATGAGCGCGACGAGCTTGGCGACGTCGAGGGACGAGCCGCCGCCGAAGCCGATGATGCCGGTTGCCTCCGCCGATCGGGCGGCGTCGGTCGCGGCCTCCAGAATCGACAGTTTCGGATCGGCCGCGACGTCGTCGAAGATGGTGACGGCGGCGCCGGACTCGGCCAGCGAGGCGATCGCCGGGTCGCAGAGGCCGAGCGCGCGGAGGCCAGGGTCGGTGACCAGCAACACGCGCGCGCCGAGCGTCTTCGCCGCGATCGGCCCCAGCCGCCTGGCCGCGCCCGGCTCGAACACGATCGACGGCGTGGTGTTGAAGAGGAAGGGCGTCATGGCGAGATCTTTCCCGTTATCGTCTCGTTGTCGAATCGTAGCCGCCAGTCTGGCGCGGAACGAGCCGTTCGCCCAGCCATGCGCACCGGTGCTCCCTTTTGCAGCGCGTGCGGGATGAGCCTTGCCGTCAGCTCGGCCCGCGAAATTTGTCAACCAGGCGGAACACCAGACCCGCCGTGGTCATCACCAGGAAAACCCTGGTGACGTGATGGGTCGCGACAAAAGCCACCTCGACATGGAGGGCCAGCGCGATCAGGCTCGTTTCGGTCAGACCGCCGGGGGAATAGGCAAGCAGCAGGTCGAGGACCGGCAAACCGATCAGGCGGTTCAATCCCAGCGAAAAGCCGAGCGTGATCGACAGCAAGATGGCGGTCGATCCCAGTGCGAGCCCAAGAATCCGCGCGAGTTCGGTCAACCGGGTTCCGGCAAACCGGCAGCCGAGGGCGGTGCCGAGCACCAACTGCGCGGCCGCCACCAGCTCGTAGGGCGGGCGGAACTCCGTGATCCCGGTCAAATGCACCGCGCCGCTGGCCAGCATCGGCCCCATCAGATAGGGCGCGGGCAGTCGCAGTATTCGTCCCAGGACGATCCCGACGAGCCCGGTCAGAACCAGCCATGCTTCCACCGTCCATGGCGCGTCGAAGATGGACAGCCCGGTCGTCGGTCGTGTGATCACCTGTTCGCCGGTCACTACGTCGAGGACGAACGGCAGCGAGAAGACGATCAGCATGATGCGGCTGGAATGGATCAGGGCGATGATCCGCGGATCGCCGCCCTTGGCTTGGCCGAGCGTCACCATCTCGATCAGGCCGCCGGGCATGCCGGCGAAATAGGCGGTCGGCAGATCGAAACCGGCGACGCGGTAGAAATAGGTCACGCAGGCCGCCGCCGCGACGAAGAGGAAGACCATCAGGCCGAGGAGGCTCGGCAGCCAATCCGCTATCCCGGTCACCATACCCGGCGTAAAGCCTGCTCCCAGCAGCACCCCGACGAGCATGGTCATGGGAGGTCGCAGGATTGTGGGCGCGGTAACCGGCATTCGCAGGAGCGAGGCGAGGAGGCACGCTGCCAGCGGCCCGAGCATCCAGGGCAGCGGCAGCGACAGACGCAGGAAGACGAAGGCGCCGATAAGGCCGATCCCCAGGGCCAGCGCGAAGCGCGCATAGGCAAAGCGCTTCGGTGCGAGAGGCTCCAGGGCTTTGGCCAGCCGGTCGCGTATCGCGCTCATCGCCGTCCGTTCGCGGAAGTGCCGCGGTCGGGCGGGCCAAAGCCGTCGCCGGCATGCGGTGTCCGGCGGCGTGCGGTTCTCTTCATCGTGCGGAATACGGTCATATCGGACAAGGTACGAGGAACGATCTCGCCGTCGGGGCAAGACAGGAAGGAGGAAGTGGACGCCAATCCGTCCCATCGGAACGAACTGCCGCTCGCGGCGGAACGATGTAGTCCTAAACCATGCTTACGGCCGGCGGAACCGGGTACCGATGTCGTGTGCCGCTCCGGCGGGCCATCTGCACCGTGACCTCCTGCACCGGGTCGCAGGTTTCAGGTCGAACGCTCGTCGCGCTTGTGCGTCCTCGTCGATGATCATGGCGTCGGATTTCTGCTGGCAGCGGGCAACCTTGCGCGCTTGCTAAGGTGCGCGCGAACGCAAAAAGGCGCCCCGGAGGACGCCTTTTAAATCACTGAGAATGCGTTCGTTTTTTGGTTGCGGGGGTTCGCTTCAACCGCTGTCATAAAAGGGATGCCCGGCGCCCTTCCTTCCTCGGCCTTGGCAACGCCAAGGATACCCATCAACTCGCCGCGTAGCTCGGCATAAACCTCGCCACGCTTCTCTCCAGGGGTAACGATCACCTCGCCAATCAATGAGCGCAGCGCCTCCGCGGCCTGCCTGCCCCCATCGGGATCGTTCAGAGCTTCGGCGAAGCGCGCGACGTTGCGGCGGTAGTTCGACGCGATATTGGGATGAACATCCGGCACATCGGCAGCGGCTTCCGCCATGCGGGCAGTGATTTCGGTCTTCTGCCGTTCCAATTCGTCCATCCGCGCCTTCATCGACGGTTGATACATACCATCCTCGATGGCCGAGATGATCCCGGCAATGGCGCGCCCGATCTTCGCCAACGTGCGGCGGTCGGTTTCGTGCTGGGCACGGCGCTGATGGTTCAGCCGGTTGGTTTCCTCGACATAGGCACGCACGGCCTCCTCGACCGCCTCAGCCGAAACCAGCCTGTCCTGCAACCCGGCCAGCACCCGCGCCTCCAGTTTCTTGCGCAAGATGGTGCGGTTGTTGGTGCAGTTGCCGCGCCGGTGATGATTCAGGCAGCCGAGCCGGTCGGAGAGAATAATGCCGATCTTCCCGCTGCAACAATTGCAAGTCAGAAGGCCGGAAAGGAGAGAAACAGGCCGGTTCGCCAGATGCAGGCGCCTCGCCCTGCCCTCGCGGGTGTTGGCCGGGTTCGGCCCGAAAATTTCGGCGATCTGCCTTTGCCGCTCGCGCACCGCGTTCCAAAGTGCATCATCTACGATCCGAAGATGCGGAACCTCGACCCTGATCCATTCGGATTCCGGGTTCGGTCGCGAGACACGCTTGCCTGTGCTGGGGTCTTTGACAAAGCGCAGGCGGTTCCAGACCAGAACGCCTGCATAAAGCTCGTTATTGACGATGCCGGTGCCGCGTGTGCGGTGACCCCGAATGCTGGTATCGCCCCATGCTCGCCCGAGTGGGCCTGGAATGTCAGCCTTGTTCAGATCGACGGCAATGGCCTTGGGAGGTTTGCCCGCTGCAAACTCGCGCAAGACGCGCCGCACGATCTCCGCTTCTTCCGGGACGATCTCGCGGTCGCCCCGGACCGGCTCGCCGTTGGCGCCGAGCTTCTTCACCACCCTGTAGCCATAGCAGAGGCCGCCGCCCGCCTTGCCCTTCTCGACCCGCCCGCGCAGTCCGCGATGGGTCTTCATGGCGAGGTCCTTCAGAAACAGGGCGTTCATCGTGCCTTTCAGGCCGACATGAAGCTCGCTGATCTCGCCTTCTGCCAGCGTCACGATGATGACGCCCGCGAACTTCAACTGCTTGTAGAGCGTGGCGACATCAGCCTGATCGCGGCTGATCCGATCCAGTGCCTCGGCCAGCAGGATGTTGAACTCACCGTGCTGCGCATCGCGCATGAGCCTCTGGATGCCCGGTCGCAGGATCGTGCTCGATCCCGATATGGCCGCATCCTCGTAGGAGCCGACAATCTCCCATCGCTCCCGCTGCGCATGTTCCCGACACAGGCGAAACTGGTCCTCGATGGACGCCTTGCTCTGGTTGTCGGATGAATAGCGGGCGTAAAGGGCTGCGCGGGACATGGTGGCCTCCTGTGGTTCGGGCTGGGCGCGTTCCCCTACAGGGTATAGGGTTCGCGCACCCCCGGATCGTCGGATGAAAAATCCTTGGTGTTACGGGTCACAAGCAGGCGTCCGGCAGTCTGCGCCGTAGCCCAGATCACCGCGTCGGGTAGCTTGATGCGATGCGCACGCCGCAATTCCACCGCGCGGTTGGCAATCTCATCGTCCAGGGCGATGACATTGAAACCCTCGAGAAAACGCCGGGTCGGTTCGACCAGATCGGCGTTCGCCCCCACCATCACCTCCATCCAGGTGATGATACTGATGGCCCGGTTTTCAAAGCGCTCGATTTCCTCACGGGCCTGCGGGATCGCGTTCAGGTGGTCGATGAGGATATTGGTATCGAAAAGCGCGCCTACCATTCGCTACGCGCCTTTTCCTGATAGGCCAGACCATCGACCTTGCGCTTGCCCCACAGGCCGAAGCCGTCCTCGACCTGTTCGCGGTGATGGCGACCAAGATAATCGTCTATCGCCGCCCGGATAAGTGCGGCACGGGATTGGCGCACCCGCTTGGCAAGGCTATCGAGGGCTTCGATCTGCGCATCATTCATATCGACAAGGGCTCGCATCGCACTCTCCATTGATATACCTCATGCATATCATGTGTTGCGGTGCAGGGGAAGAGAATAGGCCGCCTCGGTGCGTATATCATTGCGACGATCCGTTCATGCCTTGTCGTCTCCGCCATCGTCGCCCGCGTCGGGCGGCGAATTGTCATTGGCGGCGCGCATGGCTTTCTCGTAGTCCTCGCGCGCCATCCGCCTGCCGATCAGCCGAGCAATCGAAAGCACCACCGTGTCCAGCCGCTCGAGAGCTTCGGCATCGCCCTCCGTATCCTGACCGGCCGGCGCGCGACTGTCGTTTGCCGGACTCTCTCTACCGGAGCGCCACTCGTCATCGGCCATCACCGGCCTCCTGCTCCAGGCCTCCACGATACGGGATCTTCGATCCAGCGATCGATGTCGGATTCCCGCCATCCGGCGCCGTTGATGCTGATCCTGATTTGGGCCGGGAACGTACCTTCGGCGATCTTCCGGTAGATGGTGGAGCGAGACAGGCCCGTCCGGGAGAGAACGGTGTTCAGGCCGATGATACGGGTCTGGCTGGTGCATGGTTGGGCTGCCTCCTGCTGGCTGCTTCTGAGCGATCCTGGGCCAGAAAGAGGAGCGATTTATCGTTGTGCAAGAGTGATTTAGGCGTGGGCGTAGTGTGACGAAGAAACGGCGGCACATAGGAAAGATTACAGCCCAAGTCCGCGCCCTCTGCCGAGGTCGATGCCGTGAGTGAAGGCGAGTTCTCGGCCAAGACTGCGACCTGATTCGAACGAGATGCCCAGTTCTCGCTTGCGGTTAGCGAGCAGGGATTCCAGTTGCGGATCGCGTTCGAGGCTCTTCGCCATGTCGCCCATTGCCGACCGGGTGGCCTTGTAGCCCGCCATGTCGCCCGCCTGGTATTGATGCTGGCTGGCGCGGTCGAGCTTCTGCCAGCGCTCCACGAAGCGATCCGCACGAAGCTGCGGATCGGTGCGGATTTCGGTTTCGAGCTGGAGCGCCCGGATGGCGCGGTTGACCTTGCCTGCACCTGCCTCTCGGGCGAGGCCGGGCTCTTTCACGTAGGCTGCTTCCGCATCCCGCCAGCCATGAGGCCGCACGCCCTCGAAAGCCTTGCGAGCGTCGGAAAGTTTCCGCATCTGGTCCGGGCTTCGCTCGCCGCCCGCATCTTCGGCGCCGAATATCGCGTCCACCGCGCGGGCATGACGGATGAGCGCATCGGTGCGGGCCTTGCGCAGCGCCGCCTCCGGGTCCGCCGCCACNGCCGCCCGCATCTTCGGCGCCGAATATCGCGTCCACCGCGCGGGCATGACGGATGAGCGCATCGGTGCGGGCCTTGCGCAGCGCCGCCTCCGGGTCCGCCGCCACGGCTCTTTCCGGTGCATCCGTCGTTCGCCGGACCTTTGCCGCAGCGCTTTCCCGTACCGGCCCCTGCGCTTTGCCAGCGCCCGGCGTCGGCGCTGCCCGTTCCGGCCCCTGTCCGCCATCGGCGGGCAAGCGCAACCCGTCGAACATGCCGCGCACCTTTTCCGGGACGACCTTACGCACGATCTCCGCGACACGGGCGCGGATGGTGATGCCGCGCCGCTCGGCGTAATCCCGCGCCGGGTCGATCTGCTCGTAGTCGGATGCCATGTCCTTGGCCCGGTCGCGCGACAGGGTGCGGACAAGTTTGTCCTGGCTGGCAAAATCGTCGCGGCCGTAATGCAGGTCCATTCCGTCGCGATGCCGGGACAGCGCGACATAGCTGCTGTGCGCGTCCATCCCCGGCGTGGCCAGCACATGCGTTCGATCCACCGTCATGCCCTGCGCCTTGTGGATCGTCGCCGCATAGCCGTGGTCGATGCGGTCGTAGTCCTTCAGGTCGAATGAGATACTGC
>NZ_JAZHLJ010000060.1:2879-23417 GCF_036549495.1 Aurantimonas sp. C2-5-R2 | reverse complement strand
GGAGGCGGACCGTTTATTACAATCGTTCGGAGGGTTCGCCTCCGGCGTTCCGCCGCTCGTCTCGTCAGAGACGAGACGGTTATCTGCCCCGCCCTTAAGCTCCTCGCTAAGCTCGTCGCTGGCGGGGACCCCGAGGACGGAGAACCGAAGAGAAGCGAAGGGAGGAACAGCCAGTCTCGGGAATGCATACGCCGGCCGCCAACGCGGTGCGGGCGATGACGCGCGCCCCTCACCCGGTTCGCTACGCGAACCACCCTCTCCCCGGAGGGGCGAGGAATGGCGCGCTTCCGCGAGCGCCGCCGAAATGGGCACCGTTCTTCTCCCCAACGGGGAGAAGGTGGCGCGAAGCGCCGGATGAGGGGGCGAGCGCAGCGAGCAGCCGAGGGTGATGAGGCAGGCGCGGAGCGAAGCGGAGCCTTCAAGCCCTTCAACCTACCCCCGCCCCAGCCTCACCGCCCGGCCCAGCCGGTCCGGCGTCGGCAGCTTCGCGTGTTCCGCCGCCACTGCCGCCACCCTTGCGAACACGTCGGCGGGGAAGGGCGCGACCTTCGGCTCCCCCGACGGATGGTTCTGGTCGATCGACAGGCTGAGGCTTTCCAGCGTCGCGGCGCGCCAGCCGTCCTCGTGGAACAGTTCCTGGAAGATGTGCAGCCGCTTTGCGTCGAGGCCGATGATCTGCGCGGTCGCATAGACGCGCGCGTCCGGCGGCACCTCGCGCAGATAGCAGACATGGGTCTCGGCGGAGTAGGTGGTGTAGCCGCGCGCGGCGCGATATGGCTCGCCGAGCCCGATCGCGTCGAACAGGCCGTCGATGCCCCGGTCGAACAGAACGTGATAATAGGCAAGATTGAGGTGGCCGTTATAGTCGATCCAACCGGGCTCGAGGTCCATCAAGGGCGAACGGAACGGCTGCGGCGGCTCTGGCGTCATCGGGGCTCTTCTTTGCGGGTGGACGTTGCGGCAAGGGAAAGCCGCAAGGCGTAGGGAAGTCAAATCCGGCAGCCCATCGAGGCAGCGGACGGGAAGGGAGCAAGAGCATCATGGCGTTAGCGGACATCCTGGCGGAACGGCCGGCCAAGCGCGAGGGCATCGCCAGCGCGGTCTCGGTGCTGAAGCAGCGATTCGGCGAGCGGCTGGTCACCGGCGAGGACGTGCGGCGCGCCCATGCCCATTCGACCACTTATCTGCCGAACCAGATGCCGGACGCGGTGTTCTTCGCTGAAACCGAGGACGAGGTGCAGACGCTCGTTCAGCTCTGCGGCGAGTATCGAACGCCGATCGTCGCCTTCGGCACCGGCTCGTCGCTGGAAGGCCATGTCAACGCGCCGGAGGGCGGCATTTCGCTCGACCTGTCGCGCATGGACAAGGTGCTCGCCGTTAACGCCGAGGATCTCGACTGCACGGTCGAGCCGGGAGTCACCCGCGAGGCGCTGAACGCGCATTTGCGCGACACCGGCCTGTTCTTCCCGATCGATCCAGGCGCCAATGCCAGCCTCGGCGGCATGGCCGCCACCCGCGCGTCGGGCACCAACGCCGTGCGCTACGGCACGATGCGCGACAACGTCATCGGGCTGACGGCGGTGATGGCGGACGGGAAGATCATCCGCACCGCGCGGCGGGCCAAGAAGACCTCGGCCGGATACGACCTGACCCGGCTTCTGGTCGGCTCCGAGGGTACGCTCGGCATCATCACCAAGCTCAATCTCAAGCTCTACGGCATCCCGGAATCGATTCTGGCCGGCGTCTGCCCGTTTCCGGACGTGAAAAGTGCCTGCGACGCGGTGATCCAGACCATCCAGGCCGGGATTCCGGTGGCCCGGATCGAGCTGCTGGACACCTTGTCCATGCAGGCGGCGATCGCCCATTCGCAGCTCGACCTCGAAGCCCGGCCGTCGCTGTTCCTGGAGTTCCATGGTTCGGCGAATTCGGTCGCCGAGCAGGCCGAATTGTTCGCCGCGATCGCCGAGGACCACGGCGGCGGCCCGTTCCAGGGCGCCAAGCGGACCGAGGAGCGGGCGCTGCTTTGGAAGGCCCGGCACCAGTTCTACTGGGCGGCGCTGGCGCTGCGCCCCGGCGCCAAGGGCATCGCGACCGACGTCTGCGTGCCGGTGTCGCGGCTCGCCGAATGCATCGCGGAAACGCAAGGCGACATCGATGCGGCCGGCCTGATCGCGCCGATCGTCGGCCATGTCGGCGACGGCAATTTCCACGTGACGCTGCTGCTCGACATGGACAGCGCCGAGGAGATCGCCGCAGCGGAAGCCTTCATGGCGCGGCTGGCCGAGCGGGCGGTCGCGATGGACGGCACCTGTACCGGCGAACACGGCATTGGCCAGGGCAAGCGCGGCTATCTGCGCAAGGAACTGGGCGACGCCGTCGACGTGATGCGCGCCATCAAGACCACGCTCGATCCGAACAATATCCTGAACCCCGGCAAGATCCTGCCCTGATCGGGACGCGGTCAGGTCTCGACATCGGGGCCCGGTTCTGGCCTATCCTTTGAAGGCCCGGCCGAACGGCTGGCGGCGGTCAGCGCGAGACAAGCGGCGCTTGGCATCATACGGCGCGGGCTCGCCGCAATTGCGACCACGAGAAGAGGAGCCCCATCCTGGTCAGAGCCTTCGTTCTTTTCGGCGGCCTCTTGGTGCTGGCGCTCATCGGGGCGCTGGTGGCGCCGTATTTCATCGACTGGACGGCCTATCGCGACGATTTCCAGCGCGAGGCCTCGACGATTCTCGGCCGCGACGTGGTCGTCAGGGGTGAAGCCTCGGCGCGGCTGCTGCCGTTTCCGTCGGTCACCTTCGGGGATGTCGAGGTGCTGGACGAATCGGGTGCGGCGCTGGCGACGATCGGCCGGTTCCGGATGGACGCGGAACTCGCGCCGTATCTCTCCGGCGAAATCTTCATCTACTCGATGTCGCTGGATCGGCCCTCCATCCGGATTCCGATCCGGCCGGACGGTTCCATCGACTGGGTGGTGGAAAAGCCGAAGATACCAACCGGCGCGACGGTGGTGCTCGACAATGTCGCGATCACCAATGGCACGGTCCGTATCGAGAACGGCCTGACCGGACGCAGCCACGAGCTGTCGGGCGTCGAGGCGGTGTTGTCGGCCGGCTCGCTGGCCGGGCCGCTCGACGGGAGCGGACGCTTCAAGCTGGGCGGCGAGGCGGTCGCCTTCACGCTGGCGGCCGGAATGCGGCAGGCGGATGGATCGGTACCGGTTCGCCTCGTCACCGCCAACGAGACGCTCGCCACCCAGATAGCGCTCGACGGCGCCGCGCGGTTCGAGGACGGGCGGCCGCAATTCGCCGGAACCGCTGTCATCAGGCGGCCATTGCCGGAGGCGGCGACGGGCGGCGCCGCGGTGGTCGACGGCAACCCGTTCGCGGCGGCTGACGCGGCATCATCCGATGCTGCGGTCGATACGTCGTTGAAGCCAGATGTCCTGCCGGTCCGGGCGGTCGGAGCGGTGACCCTGACGCCCACGGTCGCCGAAGTCCTCGACCTCAGGGTCCAGGCGGGCGGCAGCAAGCAACCCTATCTCCTGACCGGCCAAGGCCGCCTCGATTTCAAGGCGGTGCCGCATTTCTCCCTGGATCTGGAGGGCGAACAGGTCGATGTCGACACGATCGCATCCGGCGGCGCGGACACAGGCGAGGCGAGCCCGGAAGCCGCCGCGATCGGATTTGCGGAGCGGCTGGAGGCGGTGCGCGCCGTCCTCGCCGACATTCCCCGGCCGACGATCCCTGGTACCGTGGCCATCTCGCTGCCGGTGGTCGTCGCCGGCGACACGACGATTCGCGATGTCGCGTTTTCGGCAAGCCCGACCGATTCCGGCTGGACGCTGGCCCGCTTCGCGGCGGAACTGCCGGGCAGGACCCGGCTGGAAGCGAGCGGTGTCGTTGATCTTGACGAGAGCTTTGGCTTTCGCGGCGACCTGCTTGTGGCTTCCCGTCAGCCATCCGGCTTTTCCGACTGGCTGACCGGCGCGATCGACCCGGCGGTGCGCGCCCTGGCCGGCGCCGGGTTGGCGGCGAAGACGGTGCTGACCGCCGAGCAACAGGTCTTTACGGACTTGGAACTCGACATCGGCGGCGACCAACTTACCGGCCGGCTGGAGCGCTCCAGGGTAGGCGAACGGACGACGATCGCGGCGGATCTGGAAGGGGGAAAGGTCGATCTCGACGCGCTACTTGCCCTGACGCGACTGTTTACCGGCCCGTCCGATGCCTTGGCGAACGCCGACCAGTTCGACGTGGCCTTGACCGCCGGCCCGGTGACTTTGCGTGGTGCCTCGGCCGCGCGCATCGACGGCGATATCCGCTACGACGGCGATACGCTGGCGATCGGCAAGCTCGACGTTGACGGTCTTGCCGGCGCGAGCCTGTCGGCCCGGGGGGAGCTGTCGCAACTTAGCGGCGATGCGCGTGGGCGGCTCGCCGTGGCGCTCGATTCCGGGAAGCCGGAGCAATTCTTCGAATTTTTGCGATCGCGGTTTCCCGGAGTCCCCCTGCTTGAAGCGATCGACGGGCAGGCGGCGCGTCTGGCGCCGCTGGCCCTCGCTGGTGCGGTGGAGACGATCGGAGGCGAGGCGGGACAACCGCCGAGCCTGCTGGTGCGTCTCGACGGGACCGCCAATGGCAGCAAGATCGATCTGTCGGCCTCGATCGAGAACGGCCTCAACGCGCGTGCGGAGAGTGGTCGGTTCGGTCTCGATCTGCGTCTGGAGAACGATCGGCCGACAGTTTTGCTCGGCCAGCTCGGGCTGACAGCCATGGAAGCCGGCGCGCCGGCGCCGCTGGAAGCGGAGCTGTCTTTGTCGGCCTCGGCGACCGGGCCCATCGTCACCTCGGCGACATTGCGCGCGCCGGGAAGTGAAATCAGTTTGGATGGTACCCTCGATGTGACGCCCGAGGGAATTTCCGGCGGTGACGTCTCGCTTTATGTCAAGAGCGGCGACGCGCTGCCATGGCTGCGCACGAGCGGCGTCGAACTTGGCGCGTCGCTCGACGCCGCCCCGCTCGATCTGACCGGGACGGTCGTCTATGAGCGAGGTGACTGGACCATCCGCGACCTGGGCGGCCAGATCGCCGGTTCGACGATCGACGCCGCCTTGCGAAAACAACGCGGGCAACCTTTCGAGGGGACGGTGCGCCTCGACAAATTGTCGATGCCGTGGCTTGCGAGCCTGGTCTATGGGCGCGCGCTCGACGACGGCGACCCAAAGCGACTTTGGCCAAGCGAGGCGTTCCGGCCGAGTTCTCTTGCCGGTGTCGATTTTTCGGTGGCGCTTACCGCCGCGCAGCTCGACCTTGGTGGTCCGGTCATGACGGATTTTGCCGCCCGGATGTCGGCAGACGCGGGCAATCTGACCTTCGACGAAGCGAGCGTCGCCGCGGCGGGCGGACGTCTCGACGGCCGGCTAATGCTGCGCAATGCCAACGGCATTGGCGGATGGACGCTCGAAGCCGAGGCCAGCGGCTTCGATCTCGCCAAATTCTGGCCTGATCTGGCAGTCGATGGGGCGACTGCGAGTCTCGATGGCAATATCCGGCTCGACAGTACCGGCCAGTCCTATGGGGCGCTGGTATCGGGTCTAACCGGCGCCGGTCAGATCGCGATCGCCAATGCGCGTGTGCCCGGCGTGCCGCAGCGGGTCTTCCGACCGCTGCTTGCGGCGGCTGATCAGGAGGGCTTCAAGCCCGACACTGATACCGGCGCGACGCTGCGGGCTCTGTCGGCCGAAACCAGCTTTGCCGTTCCGGCCGCAACGAGCGCCTTCTCCGTGACGGCGGGTCGCGCCCGCTTTGCGCCGGTCAGCATAAAGGACGGCGATGAGAAACTGACCCTGGACGGGACCGTGGACCTGACCGATCTGACGGTCGCCGCCGATCTCACGCTGGCCATCGAACCCGGTGACGACCGCGTGGAAGGGGCTGAGCCGACGGTGTTCTATTCCCTGACCGGCCCGCTTGCCGAGCCGGCGCTTTTGGTCGATGCGACGGCGCTCGCCAACTACCTCGCGGTGCGCGCGCTGGAGCGTGAACAGGCGCGGGTGGAGGCGATGCAGGAGAGCCTTCAGGAGACCCTGCGGCTGCGGCGGGAAGCGCGATTCTACCGTTGGCGGGCGGCGGAGGCGACGCGGATCGCGGAAGAGCAGCGTGCCGCCGAGGAGGCCGAACGGTTGCGGGCGGAGCAGGCGGCGGCGGAAGTGGCACGCCAGCGGGAAGAGGAGGCGGCCGCGCAACGCGCGGCGGCCGAACAGGAGCGGCAGAGCGAGGAGACGCGTCGCAAAGAGGCGGAGGAAGCGCGTCGCCGCGAAGCCGAAGCGGAAGCTCAGCGCCAACGCCAAGCCGCGGAACGCCGACGCCAACAGCAAAGCCAGCCGTCGCCGGCACCGAGCGCCAGCGCGGCGCCGAGGCTGGACTTCGACAGGCCGCTTCCCAGCGCGCCGTCGGGTGGGAAAACCCGCTTTCCCTCATTGCCGGGCGTCGAGAATCCGCTGGAGTTTTGATACCAAGCTGCGGTGATCGGAACGCATTGGATGGCGCTGAACGGGCTTGTCCGACCGAGGGCGACGCGCGGGTCGATGCGGCGCAAATCGGGATGCCGCCCTCTGGAGTCAGCCGTGTCCGTCGGATGGAGGATCGGCGCGCGCCAGCGCCTCGTCCAGAACGAATAGCCGGATAGCGGAGGAGAGGTTCGTGTTCTGCGCGCGGGCTGCGTCGATCTCCGCCACCAGCGCCGCGAGCGCCAGACCGCGTGCCGCTGCTATCGCGCGCAGGCGGTTCCAGAATTTGTCCTCGATGCTGATCGATGTCGCATGGCCACGGATCGCCAGCGAGCGCTTGACGATCACGACGGCTTGCCGGTCTCGCCCGGGCTCTTACGGGCAGGTGCGGACGGTTCGGCTTCAATCGGCGCCGCACGGTCGCGCTTCACACCGTTCAACAGACGGCTCGCACGCTCCCGCTCGACACGGGCTTCGTCCCGCAGCGCTTTCGGCGTTCCATGCCGGATTCGATTGGCGTCGGCTTCAAGCTCCGCCGCGCCACGCCGCTGCCGTTTGCGGGCGAGCCGGAGATTGACGATGTCGGCGGACATCGCCGGGCTCAGGTCTTCTTGCGGAACGCGTCGAGGGAGACGACGTCGGCATCTTTCTTTTCCGGCGCTTCGTCCCCGGCCTCTTCGCTCTCGGTCGTGGTCTTCGGCTTATCCTTGGGCGACTTCTTGCCCTTCGGCTTCGTCGCGGCCTTGGCCGGAGTAATCTGGGTTGGCGAGCCAACCAGAACCGGGCCGTGCGATTCGCCTTCCTCCGGGGCATCCAACTGCTCGTTGGCGGCGTCGATTCCCCTGACGTCGAATTCGAGTTCGAAGTTCACCGCCGGGTCATAGAAGCCCCGGATCGCGGCAAAGGGAATCAGCAGACGTTCGGGGATGTCGGAAAAGGACAGGCCGACCTCGAAGGTCGTGTCGGTGACCTGCAAGTCCCAATATTGATGCTGGATGACGATGGTCATCAGCTCGGGATATTTTTCGCGCAACCGCGAGGAGATGCGCACACCCGGCGCGGAGGTCAGGAAGGTGATGAAGAAATGATGCTCGCCCGGAAGGCCGGTCTTGACGACCTCGCCGATCACCTTTCGGATCACGCCGCGCAGCGCCTCCTGCGCGAGAACATCGTAACGGATAAGGTCCTGGCCCATTGCGGTGTCCTGAATTCTCGTAGCTGCGGAGGGGGCGGGCGGTTCAAACGCACCCCATAAAAAAGTGGAGGCTTCTGTTGCCAGGTGCCTCCGAACCCCGCCTAGAAGTGCGAACCCCCAGGGCTTGAATTGAAGCGATCACACTGCTTACGCAGCGAGACGTGCTTCCGCATAGTTGTCGTTTGCAACTATAAAACAGCCCGATAACGGCGGTACCATGCCGAGCAAAAGTCCGATCTTTACGCCCTCGTCGATCCTATTTCGCCCCCGCCTGGACCCACCGCTCATGCGAAGCGAAACGTGGGTCCAGGTGGAGGCGCCGGGTACCGCCCCCGGGTCCGATAGGTTTATTACATCGGCCGTTTATCGCCATAGCCGACCCGAAAGCCGGCACGCGCAATATAAGGGGATCGTCACGGCATGAAAAGGGCTAGACGCTTCCGAAACTTGAGGGAATCGGTCAAAGTCGATCAACTGAACAGCCGGGGACGGCCGGCTGGGAGGATTTCGGGTCGCAAGGCCCCTGTCGGCCGGCTTCTCCGGTTACCGTCTTCATCGATCGTTTCGCCGATCAAACTCTGATAACACGCGCTCCCGATCGAGGACGTCGCCGCAGTAATCTGCCGAGAGCCGGTCTTGCCTGAACCGGAGGGAATGTCGCCATGCGCCAGTATCTGGATCTTCTCGCCCATGTCCTAGACCACGGGACCGACCGCTCCGACCGGACCGGCACGGGAACCCGCTCGGTCTTCGGTCATCAGATGCGCTTCGATCTGTCCGCCGGCTTTCCCATGCTGACGACGAAGCGGCTGCACTGGAAGTCGATCGCCCACGAACTGCTGTGGTTTCTGCAGGGCGACACCAACATCGCCTATCTCAGGGAGAACGGGGTCCGCATATGGGACGAGTGGGCGGACGAGAACGGCGACCTCGGCCCGGTCTACGGGGCGCAATGGCGCTCCTGGCCCGATTATAACGGTGGCCACATCGATCAGATCGCCAAGGTCGTCGACGAGATCCGGCGCAATCCGCATTCGCGCCGACTGATCGTCACGGCCTGGAACCCGGCGCTGGTCGACGAGATGGCGCTGCCGCCCTGCCATTGCCTGTTCCAGTTCTACGTCGCCGACGGGCGGCTGTCGTGCCAGCTCTATCAACGCTCGGCGGACATCTTCCTCGGCGTACCGTTCAACATCGCCTCTTATGCGCTTTTGACCGCGATGGTCGCCCAGGCGACCGGCCTTAAGCCAGGTGACTTCGTGCACACTTTGGGAGACGCGCATCTGTATGCCAATCATTTCGAGCAGGCGCGGCTGCAACTGACCCGCAAGCCCGGTCCACTGCCGACGCTGTGGCTCGATCCCGAGATCACCGACCTGTTCGCCTTCCGCATCGCGCATATGGGCCTCGAAGGCTACGAGGCTGACGGACACATCAAGGCAAAGGTGGCTGTCTGATGCGCCAGCCCGAACTCGTCGCCATCGTCGCGATGGCCCGCAACGGCATCATCGGCAAGGACGGCGCGATGCCATGGCGCATGCCGAGCGACCTCAAGCGCTACCGTCGTCTGACCATGGGCAAGCCGATGATCATGGGGCGTAAGACGCTCGACGCGATCGGTCGGGTGCTCGACGGACGCGACACGATCGTGCTGACCCGTTCGGCCGACCTGCCTTATGAAGGGGCGCTGCTGGCCCATTCGCCGGAGACGGCGTTGGACCGCGCATTCGAATGTGCGCAAAAGCGCGGAGCCGACGAGGTCGCGATCGTCGGTGGCGCCGAAATCTATCGCCTGCTTCTCGACCGAACCGATCGGCTCATGGTCACGGAAATCGACGCGGTTGTCGAAGGGGATGCGGTATTTCCCGCGATCGATCCCGCTGTCTGGCACAAGTTTCACGAGGAGACGTGCGAACGCTCGGAGAACGACAGCGCCGATAGCCGCTTCCTCATCTACGAGCGGCGCCGGAGCTGAAGTTGAGTCGGGGGCGTTCGTCGTTTCCGAAATGTGCGCCGATCCGCGGTTGCCGTTCACCATCATGACGCCTAGGGAGGTGAAACGGTTGCGCTTGCGTTGAAAGCGGATTTGGCAGTTCCTATAAGGACACTAACAGATTGACGCTTGGATCGTCGCAGGCGACGGCCACGGATTTCTCGGAACTGGAAGGATATCGATGCCCTGGAGCAATCAGACCGGCGACGGCGGCGGCTGGAAAGGCGGCGGCAATGGCGGCAATGGAGGTCCTTGGGGCCAACGCCCGCAAGGCCCACGGCCAACCGGCGGCGCTGGGGGGTCTCCCGATCTGGAGGACATCCTGCGGCGTGGCCAAGACCGGCTGCGGCGGGCGATACCCGGCGGCGGCGGCGGTAGCGGGAGTTCCGGCGTGCCGGGCTTCGCGGCATGGGGAATTCTCATCTTTGCCGGCCTGTTGGTGCTGTGGCTCTTCAAGTCCGTCTACACCGTCCAGCCGGACGAGGTCGGCGTCGAGATGTTGTTCGGCAAGCCTAAGCAGGAATTGTCGCAGCCCGGACTGCATTTCATGCTGTGGCCGCTCGAAACGGTGGATACGGTGCCGGTCGTCGAGAGTCAGATGACGCTTGGCAGCGGCCAGCGTGGAGAGAACTCCGGTCTGATGCTGTCGGGTGATCAGAACATCGTGGATGTGCAGTTCGCGGTTCTCTATCAGGTCGACAATCCGGCCAATTATCTCTTCGACGTTCAGGATCCGGTTGCCATGCTGCAGCAGGTTTCGGAAAGCGCCATGCGCGAAGTGGTCGGGCGTCGCCCGGTTCAGGACGTGTTCCGTGACGATCGCGCCGGGATCGCCGAGGAGGTGCGTCAGATCACCCAGGATACCATGAACGAATATGGTGCCGGTCTTCGGATAAACGGGATTTCGATCGAGGACGCCGCACCGCCGAGCCAGGTCGCGGACGCGTTCGACGAGGTGCAGCGCGCCGAACAGGACGAGGACCGGTTCGTCGAGGAAGGCAATCGCTACAGAAACAACAAGGTCGGCCAGGCCCGCGGTGAGGCGGCCCAGGTCCGCGAGGATGCGGCCGGTTACAAGAACCGGGTCGTCCAGGAGTCCGAAGGTGAGGCGCAGCGCTTTTCGTCGATCCTGAAGGAATTCGAAGCGGCTCCGGCCGTGACGCGCAAGCGTCTGTTCCTCGAAACCATGGAAGGGGTCTTGCGCGATTCCAACAAGGTGATCGTCGAGAAAGGCGCCGGCGGGACCCAAGGGGTCGTGCCCTATCTGCCGCTGAACGAACTGCAGCGTCCGAGCCGATCGGATAATAGTGCGAACTCCGGCGAGACGGCGGCACCGGCCCCGCAGGGAGCAAACTGATGAACAACCGCTTTTACGCGATCGTCATCGCGGCTGCCGTCGTTCTGCTTCTCCTGTGGAACTCGATCTTTATCGTCAACGAGAAGGAGCAGGCCGTCGTTCTGCGCTTTGGCCAAATTCAGCGCGTTGTCGACGCGCCGGGATTGAACTTCAAGCTGCCCTTCTCCTTCGCTGGTGCCGACAATGTCAGGAAGCTCCCCGACCGGTTGTTGCGCTTCGATCTCGACAACATCCGGGTTCAGGTGTCCGGCGGCAAGTTCTATGAGGTCGACGCGTTTCTCGTCTACCATATCTCGGACGCGGCTCGGTTCGCGCTGACGGTCTCGGGATCGGTCGAGCAGGCCGAACAGCGTCTGCGCACCCGCCTCGACGCGGCATTGCGTCGGGTCTACGGCCTGCGCGGCTTCGAGGCTGCCTTGTCCGAGGAGCGCGCCGACATGATGCGCCAGGTGCGCGACCAGCTTCGGCCGGACGCCACCTCGCTCGGCCTCGAGCTGACCGACGTGCGGATTCGCCGCACCGATCTGACGCAGGAGGTCTCGCAACAGACCTACGAGCGCATGAAGGCTGAGCGCCTCGCCGAGGCGGAACGCCTCAGGGCGCGTGGCCAGGTTGCCGCCCGCCGAATTCGTGCCGCCGCCGATCGCGAGGTCGTCGAAACGGTCGCCTCGGCGCAGCGCGACGCCGAGATCCTGCAGGGTGAGGGTGAAGCGGAGCGCAGCCGCATCTTCGCGGAAGCCTACGGCCGGAACCCGGAGTTCTTCGACTTCTACCGGTCGATGCAGGCCTATCGGGAAGCGATGACGAATTCCGGAACGACCTTGGTGTTGTCGCCGGACTCCGAATTCTTCCGCTATTTCAGGGCCGATGGCGGCTCTGATGAGGGAATCGGTGCGTCCGGTGCCAATCTCCTGGGCGCACAACCATCCGCCGAAGCGCCGGCGCAGCCCGAAGCGGCCGCACCTTCGTCGACGGACTCGGCGACGAGCGGCGAGGCGGCTGCGGCCGCCCCTGAACTGGCGCCCGCGTCAGACGCGGCGCCCACCGCCGAACAGGGCGCGGCGGCTGAGGCCGATCAACCGGCTGCCGCCACCCAGTGACGGATTTCGTTGCCGCCCTCGGTCTCCTTCTGGTGATCGAGGGCGTCGTCTATTGCATGTCTCCCGACACGATCCGGCGGATCGGCCGGATGGCCGAGGCGATGCCGGATGCCTCGATGCGGGCCGGTGGGCTCGTCGCAATGATCCTCGGTGTCGGTCTGGTCTGGCTCGTGCGCCACTGACGGTGGCTTGCGCCTGACCCTGTGGTTTTTACGCCCTCGGTCTTTTTGGCTAACCCGGCGATAACCCTCTCGATGAATTGAAGAAGTCGCATTTTCCGGATTTGACGCCACGACTGTCGGTGGGCAGGCCGTTCGGCGCTTTGGAAAGCCGCTGTGTCGCTGCCGTTGCAGGTCCGAAGGCGCGATGCCGGCCCCGCGAGACGCGTCGACCTGTCAGCCGCGCATCACAATGTTGCGACGCGTCTGGTCCTCCCTGAAGCGATCACTTTAAAATCCGGCCTGAGACGAAAGGCATCGTGGGTCGCCGACCGATAGAATGATCGTGATCGCCTTGCAGGATGCTTTGCGTGGGCTACGTCATGCCCTTCGTGCTTCTGCGGGCTGCAGGGGCTGATCGCAGCGAGCCTCGATGTCCGGATGGCTCGCTGAAGCGAAGTCTTGGAACAAGGACCCGTTGTCATGGTCGCTACTTCCCCCAGCCGCTCGGCCGACTCGTCACAGACGCTGAAGCTTTATGGTGCCGTCAGAGAGGCGAGCCGCGGTCTCGGCGCGCCTCTGTCGGATGCCGACGCGACCGTGCAATCGATGCCGGACGCAAGTCCCGCCAAATGGCATCTCGCGCATACGACCTGGTTCTTCGAGACCATGGTGCTCGCGCCGAACGTTCCGGGCTACCGGGTGTTCGACGAAAGCTTCAATTTCCTCTTCAACTCCTATTACGAGACGATCGGCGAGCGGCATCCTCGTCCGATGCGCGGCATGATCACGCGGCCGTCGCTGGATGCGGTGTTCGCCTATCGCGACCATGTCGATGATGCCGTCGTGGCTTTGTTGAATGCCAGCCCGTCGCCGGCAGTGGCCGAACTGGTGGAACTCGGCTGCCATCACGAACAGCAGCATCAGGAACTGCTCCTGACCGATATCCTGCACCTGTTCGCGCAAAACCCGATGCGGCCCGCCTACAAGGATCCGGAGCCGCTCGGCGTTGGAAACGGCGAGCCCGACCCGGCGCGCTATCGTAGCTACGAGGGCGGCATCGTCGAGATCGGCCATGACGGGGACGGCTTTGCCTTCGACTGCGAGGGGCTGCGGCACCGCGCGCTGATCGAGCCCTTCCGGCTGGCCGACCGGCTGGTTACCAACGGCGAGTGGATGGAGTTCATCGCCGATGGCGGCTACCGCGATCCGCTGTTGTGGCTTTCGGCCGGGTGGGCGACGATCCTGGCGCAAAAATGGTCGATGCCGCTCTACTGGAACGAGCGGGATGGTGAGTATTGGACGATGACGCTGCGCGGCGCGCAGCCGGTCGACCGATCGGCGCCGGTCACCCATGTCAGCTATTTCGAGGCCGACGCCTTCGCGACGTGGGCCGGGCGGCGCCTGCCCAGCGAAACGGAGTGGGAGCACGCGGCGAGCGACGTGACGCTGGAGGGCAACTTCGCCGATTCCGGTCGCTTGCGGCCGAAGCCGGCCGCTGCGGCCGGGGAGGGGCTCCGTCAGATGTTCGGCGACGTTTGGGAATGGACGCGCAGCCCGTTCACCCCGTATCCGCGTTTCAAGCCGGCCGAAGGCGCGGTGGGCGAATACAATGGCAAGTTCATGTGCGGCCAGTTCGTCTTGCGCGGCGGTTCCTGCGTGACGCCGGCCAGTCATATCCGCTCGACTTACCGGAATTTCTTCCCGCCAGACGCCCGCTGGCAGTTTTCCGGTCTGCGGCTGGCGGAGGACGTCTGAGATGCTCGATCAGGCCGAGTTGGTCGATCGGCAGCGGGAAGCGTTCCGCGCCGACGTGATCGCGGGGCTGTCGCAGCCGCGCAAGGTGCTGCCCAGCCGCTGGCTCTACGACGACCGCGGCTCGGAGTTGTTCGAGGAGATCACCGGGCTCGACGAATATTATCCGACCCGCACCGAGACCGGGATATTACGCTCGGAAGCGGAGGAGATCGCGGCCTTTTGCGGCTCCCACGTCACGCTGCTCGAATATGGCGCCGGGGCCGGTATCAAGACCGAAATCCTGCTGGAGGCACTTGGCGAGCCGGCGCTTTACGTGCCGATCGATATCTCCGGCGATTTCCTGAGCCAGTCGGCGCGCCGCATCGAAAGCCGCTTTCCGGCCTTGGCGGTACAGCCCGTGGTCGCGGATTTCACCACCGATTTCGATCTACCGGCGGATGTTCCGAGCGATGGGCTGCGCTGCGGCTTTTTCCCCGGTTCGACGATCGGCAATCTCGACACTGCAGATACCGACGCGTTCTTGCGGCGGATGCGTCGTCACTCCGGGTCCGGCGGGCGGGCGGTGGTCGGCATCGACTTGAAAAAGGATCTCGACATTCTCCTTGCCGCCTATGACGACCGAGAGGGCGTGACGGCCGCGTTCAACCTCAATCTTCTCGCCCGGATCAACCGGGAGTTGGAGGCCGACTTTCCTCTCGATCGCTTCGTCCACGAGGCACGCTGGAACGACGAGGCTTCGGCGGTGGAGATGCACTTGAAGAGCCTCGACGACCGGACCGTCAGGATCGACGGCCATCGCTTCGATTTCTCCGCCGGTGAGACGATCCATAGCGAAAGTTCGCGCAAATATTCGCTGGAAGGCTTCGCCGCCGTTGCCGCCGCTAGCGGGTGGAGCGTCGATCAAGTGTGGACCGACTCCGGGAAACGCTTCGCGATTGTCGGTCTTGCGCCAAGGGATGCGGATGCCGGTCTGACCCGGATCTCATAGGGCGAGGGAGCAACATGCTGCGACGCTCGACCACAGGACGCCGGGACGGGTGCAGGGTGGCTTCCATCACCAACGCTTCACCTTGCCGTATACTTCTTGATTCCGTGGCCTTTTGAGGTCACGTCTATGAGGTGGCCGCGCGGCGCTTGAGGCGCCGTGTCGAGCCTGCGAAAGGACATATGATGACAATCCGCCTGCGCCGCTTTTCGATCGCCGCCACGGCTGGATTCGTTCTGGCGGCCACGTCGGTTTTTGCCCCGATCGCGACCCACGCGCAGCCGGTCGATCCGGTGCCGGCGCCCGACGCCGTCGTGCCGGCGCTTCCCGCGCCCCCCGTCGACGGCGCCGACCCTAAGACAGACGTCGCGACGCCGCCGCAGACTCCGGGCTCGTCGCCCTTTAAGGGACCGGAATCGGTCGCGGATCTGGCTGAAAAGCTGCTCGACGCGGTGGTCAACATCTCAACGTCGCAGAATGTCGATATGCCCGGACGGGGCGTGCCGAAGCTGGAGGCGCCCGAGGGCTCGCCGCTGCAGGACTTCTTCGACGATCTCTTGAAGAAGGAAGACGGGGCCGGCGAGCGGCGCCTGCAGTCGCTCGGTTCCGGCTTCGTTGTCGATTCGAGCGGCATCGTCATCACCAACAATCATGTCATCGCCGACGCGGACAAGATCACCGTGAATTTTCCCGACGGCACGCAGCTCGAAGCCGAGCTGCTCGGCACCGATCCGAAGACTGACCTTGCGGTGTTGAAGGTCGAGTCGGAAACGCCGCTCACCGCCGTCCAGTTCGGCGATTCGGAAAGTCTGCGGATCGGCGACTGGGTGATGGCGATCGGTAATCCGTTCGGCCTCGGCGGTTCGGTTTCGATCGGCATCGTCTCGGCCCGCGGCCGCAATATCAACGCGGGTCCCTACGACAATTTCATTCAGACGGACGCGGCCATCAATCGCGGCAACTCCGGCGGCCCACTGTTCGACATGCACGGCAATGTCGTCGGCATCAACACCGCCATCATCTCGCCGACCGGCGGCTCGATCGGCATCGGCTTCTCGATTCCGTCGAAGCTCGCAGTCAATGTCATCGACCAGCTGCGCGAGTTCGGCGAGACCCGGCGCGGCTGGCTCGGCATTCGGCTGCAGGCGGTCACCGACGACATCGCCAAGGGGTTGGGCATCGGCAAAGCCAGGGGCGCGGTGGTGATGGGCATCGTTCCCGGCGGCCCTTCCGACAACGGTGTGTTGAAGGTCGGCGACGTCATCGTCAGCTTCGACGGGCGCGAAATCGATACGTCCCGCGATCTGCCGCGCATCGTCGCCGAGACGCCCGTCGGCCAGACGGTTCCGGTGGAGATCCTGCGCAAGGCTGCCGCCGCCGATCCCGCCGAGTCGATGGCGGTCGAGGTCACCCTCGGCCGGCTGGAGGACGGCGAAAAGCTGATGGAAAAGGCCGGGGAATCGACGGGAAGTTCGACGAAACCAAGCGGCGACAAGAATTCCAAGATGGGGAGCGTCGAAATCCTTGGCATGACGCTCACCGATCTGGATGGCCCGCTGCGCGAGCAATATAGCCTGGCCGAGGACGCCAAAGGCGTGGTGATCACCGCGGTCAAGCCGAATTCAGGAGCCGCCGAAAAGGGCATCGAAGCCGGCGTGACGATACGCGAAGTCGCCCAGGAAGAGGTGTCCAGCGCCAAGGAGGTCGCGAGCAAGATCGCCAAGCTGAAAGAGGACGGTCGCAAGAACGCGCTGCTGCTCCTGGCCTCGGCCAATGGCGATTTGCGCTTCGTCGTGGTGCCGATCGACTGAGGCGGTGCCGGGATCTATTGCTGGAACTTGTCCCGCCTGTAGCCCTGAACGAACAGCAGCGCCGTCAGGTCGCTGTGGTCGATGCGGTGGGGCGCTTGCGCGGCGACTGCCGGCTTGGCGTGGAGCGCGATGCCTGTGCCGGCGCGCTTGATCATCCCGAGGTCGTTGGCCCCGTCGCCTACCGCGATCGCCTGCTCTGCCCCGACACCGCGCTCTGCGGCGATCGCTTCCAGCGCCGTCACCTTCGCGAGGGCTCCAAGAATGGGCTCTTCGACGTGGCCGGTGAGTTGCCCCGCCTCGGCGCACAGGCGGTTGGCGCGGTTTTCATGAAAGCCGAGGCGCGCGGCGATTGGACCGGTGAAGACCGTGAAACCGCCGGAAACCAAGGCTGTATAGGCGCCATTGGCCCGCATGGTCGCGACCAGCGAGGCGCCGCCAGGCGCGAGCGTGATGCGCTCGGAAATCACCTTGGCCACGACCGCCTCCGGCAGGCCTGCAAGCAGGGCGACGCGCTCCCTGAGGGCCGGTTCGAATTCGATTTCGCCGTTCATCGCACGGACCGTGATCGCGGCGACGCGATCCTTGATTCCGACCTCGGCGGCGAGTTCGTCGATGCATTCCTCGCCAATCATCGTCGAATCCATGTCGGCGATCAAAATGTCCTTGCGCCGCCCGGCGCGCTGCTGCACCACGCAGTCGAAGCGACCGGCTGCGGCAATCTCGGCGACGGCGCGCCGCTGCTCAAGTGAAGGCGCGACCTCGAAGGCGAGATCGGCTGCGAAATCGGGGTCGAGCCAGTCGGCTGTCTCAGCTTGAACACCGAGCTCGCGGGCGATGTCGACAAGGACGCGAGCCGGCAGGCCGGCCCCGGTCGGTGCGGCGATGAGCGTTGCGACGAACATGATATGGCGATCCGAGATGGCAGAAAAACAGGCGATCCTGATAGCTGGGCCGACCGCCAGCGGCAAGTCGCGCCTGGCGCTCGAACTCGCCGAGCGACATGACGGGGTCATCGTCAATGCCGATTCGATGCAGGTCTATGCGGGGCTCGAAATCCTGACGGCGCGGCCGACTTCGGCCGAGCTCGAGCGGGTTCCGCATCGCCTTTACGGCCATGTGCCCCCCCATGAAACCTACTCGGCTGGAACGTATACACGCCAGGCGGCAGCCGTTCTCGCGGATATCCGCGCGTCCGGACGGATTCCCATTTTTTGCGGCGGAACGGGGCTTTATTTCAAGGCTTTGCTAGGGTTTCTGGATGCCATGCCAGAGGTCGCGCCAGAGCTTCGCGAGACATGGCGGCGGCGGCTGGCGGAAGAGGGTGCGCCAGCGCTGCATCGGCTTTTGTCGGAGCGGGACCGCGTCGCCGCAGCCCGCATAAAGCCGGCGGACGGACAACGGATCGTCAGGGCGCTGGAGGTGGGCGAGGCAGCCGGAACGCCGCTGTCATCCTTGCAGGCGGGAGAGGGCGAGGGGCTGCTCGACAGTGGCAAATGCGTGAAGATCATCCTTGCGCCGGAGCGAAGTCGGCTGCGCGAGACGATCGCGCGGCGCTTCGATGCGATGGTCGCGGCCGGCGCGCTCGCCGAGGTCGCCGCGTTTTTAGCGCTTCCCGGTGCGCTAGCGGGGTCGGCGGCCAAAGCGATCGGCGTCGCCGAATTCGGCGCGGTGCTCGACGGCGGGCTGACCCTCGACTCGGCGACAGCCCGCGCGGTGACACGCACAAGGCAATACGCCAAGCGCCAGGAAACCTGGTTCCGGCATCAGTTCGGTTCCGACTGGGCGCGGTTGGAAGCGCCCGACGCCGATCTAATCTCGTCAATTTGATCGACACGGTTAAGCGGATGGTGAACCTATTGCGCTAGTGATTCGTGGCAGAAAAGAACGGGTTTTTCTTCTGCATGAACATCAGCAAGTCGGAATGGTCGGTCGCATTGTTCCTGTGCACGATCGCCGCCGCGGCAGCGAGTGCCTATGCGGGGCACAGTGTCGCCGCGTCGGCGCTGGCGGAAATCGGTTTGCCAGAGGAACAACGGGTCGAGTCGATCCTCTTCGCGGCGACGTTTTCATGCCTGATCGTCGCTTTGCTGGCCGGATTATTCTGGATCTTGCCGATGGTCCGACAACAGGCCCGCGAGCAAGGCAAGCTGCACTCGCTGGCGGGATTGTTGCGGCAGCGCTCGCAGGATTTCGAACGGGCCGCGCTGACCGACCCGTTGACCGGAATGAACAACCGCCGCTTTTTCGACGAGTCGTTGCGGCAATATCTGCTTGAGTTCGACAGAATTGGACGTCCGCTGGGGCTGATGCTGATCGATCTCGACCACTTCAAGGCGATCAACGACACCCATGGGCATGACGTCGGCGACTTGGTCCTGAAGTCGGTGGCGACCTGCCTGTTCGAGTGCACGCGCTATCATGACATCGTCGCGAGGGTGGGCGGCGAGGAGTTCGCCGTCGTTGCGCCGAACATGAGCGCGATGGAGTTTCAACGCTTCGCCGATCAGATCCGTGAGGCTATCTCGATGTTGACCATCGGGGTCGGCAACGTCAGCCTGCGCATCACCGCGTCGATCGGCTTGGCCGTATCGAACGCCGGCGACGAGAACGCCGCGTTCCTCAAACGTGCCGACATCGCGCTCTACCGAGCCAAACAATCCGGCCGCAATCGGGTCTATGCCCATTCCGGCGGCCTAATTCCGTTTGGCGGGGAACGGATCCGGTCCTATAGCGTATCGTCCTAGTAAAATAAGGCGATGATTATGGCAGACACCCACCAGCTGACCGACGACAACCGCGATTGGCTTCGGCACGCCGCAAGGGCTGGCTATGTGGCGCGGGGAGCGGTGTTTCTCATCATCGGCTACTTCGCGTTTCGCGCCGCGTTCGCCTCCGGCGAGGCGATGGATAGCAAAGATGCGGTCGGACAGATCGCCGGGTCGGCATTCGGTACCATTCTCCTCGGCCTGCTCGTCCTCGCACTTTCCTGCTTTGCCGCCTGGCGGATCGTTCAGGTCGTCTTCGATGTCGACCACCACGGTACCGACACAAAAGGGATGTTCGTCCGGATTGGCCTGATCTTCAGCGCTTTGGCTTATGGTGCGCTTGCCTTTTATGCCGCGAGCCTGCTGATCGGCATGGCGAGTGGCGGCGGCTCAAACGGTCTTGTCGCCAAGGCCTATGAGGCGGGCTACGGCGTCTGGCTCACCTATATCGTTGCCCTCGGTATGGCAGCGGCGGGCGCGGCCCACATCTTCAAGGGCGCCAAAGCCGGCTTTGAAAAGTACATGGAGATTCCCGAGGGAGTCCGCAGCTGGTTGACCCCGGTCTGCCAGTTCGGACTGATGGCCCGAGGCGTCACCTTCCTTGTCCTTGCCGGGCTGTTGTTCAGCGGTGCCGCCTCCTATGCCAGTGGCGATACGCCGGGGCTGGACACGGCGCTGGCGGCGATGGAAGGTTGGTTGTACGGTTGGGCGCTGCTGTCGTTGACCGGGCTTGGCCTGATGGCCTTTGGCATCTACGCGCTGGCCGAGGCACTGTATCGCCGCATCAATATCGAGGCGGTCGTTTGAGGCCGTCGATCGGCACGGCGTCTCGAGATCGCGACATCTAAGCTTGTTGCAATAGTGCGCGGCCCTTAGTGGCCGCGCACAATTTGGTTTTCTGA
>NZ_JAZHLJ010000060.1:0-2838 GCF_036549495.1 Aurantimonas sp. C2-5-R2 | reverse complement strand
CGCGGCCCTTAGTGGCCGCGCACTATTGCGTTGACTGACGGTCCCGATGCGCTTAGCGTCATGTGCGATGAACACGAACGGCATTCTCGTAGTACGAAGGCGCACACGCGCGGCGGTCTAGCGACCGCCCGGCGATAGCCACGTGTGCGCATCCAAAGGGCCCCAGCGGCCCTTTTTTATTGCGCCGATTTCCGGCAAATATCCGGACAGGGAAACGGCGCCAGACAAATCCGGCAGACAGCAGACGGAAGATCACGACGATGAAAGCGACAGCGGAAACGCGGGAAATGACGGGCGCCGAAATGGTCGTCCAGGCGCTGAAGGACAATGGCGTCACGGATATCTTCGGTTACCCGGGCGGCGCGGTGCTACCGATCTATGACGAGATCTTCCAGCAGGAGGAGGTTCGCCACATTCTGGTGCGGCACGAGCAGGGCGCCGGTCATGCCGCGGAGGGCTATGCCAGGTCGACCGGCCGACCGGGGGTGATGCTGGTGACCTCCGGGCCCGGTGCGACCAATGCGGTGACGGCGCTGCAGGATGCGCTGATGGATTCGATCCCGCTGGTCTGCATCACCGGCCAGGTGCCGACGACGCTGATCGGCTCCGACGCCTTCCAGGAATGCGACACGGTCGGGATCACGCGGCCCTGCACCAAGCACAACTGGCTGGTCAAGGACGTCAATGACCTGTCCCGCGTGTTGCACGAGGCGTTTCATGTCGCCACCACTGGCCGGCCCGGCCCCGTGGTCGTCGACGTGCCGAAGGACGTCCAGTTCGCGACCGGCACCTATTCGCCGCCGCCGCCGATCCGTCAGCATGAGAGCTACCGGCCGAAGCTCGACGGCGACCGCGACCGGATCGAGGCGGCGGTCGCCATGCTGGCCGCCGCGAAGCGCCCGATGATCTATTCGGGCGGCGGCGTGATCAATTCCGGACCGGAGGCGACGCGGCTGCTGCGGGAGTTCGTCGCGAGCACGGGTTTTCCGATCACCTCGACGCTGATGGGGCTTGGCGCCTATCCCGCGTCCGGCAAGAATTGGCTCGGCATGCTCGGCATGCACGGCACCTACGAGGCGAATCTCGCCATGCATGGCTGCGACGTGATGCTGTGCGTCGGTGCGCGCTTCGACGACCGCATCACCGGGCGCCTCGATGCGTTCTCGCCGAACTCGAAGAAGATCCACATCGACATCGATCCCTCGTCGATCAACAAGAACGTCCATGTCGACCTGCCGATCATAGGCGATGTCGGCCATGTGCTGAAGGACATGGTCGAACTCTGGAAGGCGCGCGGCAAGGCGAGCGAACCTGCGGCGCTGGCGAACTGGTGGGATCAGATCGAGACCTGGCGCGCGCGCGACTGCCTCGCCTACAAGCCGAACAACGACGTCATCATGCCGCAATACGCCGTGCAGCGGCTCTACGCGGCGACCAAGGACCGCGAAACCTACGTGTCGACCGAGGTCGGCCAGCATCAGATGTGGGCGGCGCAGTTCTATGGTTTCGAGGAGCCGAACCATTGGCTTACCTCCGGCGGGCTGGGGACGATGGGCTACGGCCTGCCGGCGGCGATCGGCGCGCAGATCGCCCATCCCGATGCCTTGTCGGTCTGCATCGCCGGTGACGCGTCGGTGCTGATGAACATGCAGGAGATGTCGACGGCGGTTCAGCACCAAGCGAACGTCAAGATTTTCATTCTCAACAACCAGTATATGGGCATGGTCCGCCAGTGGCAGCAGCTCTTGCACGGCAACCGCTTGTCGCACTCCTACACCGAGGCGCTGCCGGATTTCGTCAAGCTGGCGGAAGCCTATGGCGGCCACGGCATTCGCTGCGAGAAGCCGGGCGATCTCGATGACGCGATCGAGGAGATGCTGGCTGTCGACAAGCCGGTGCTGTTCGACTGCCGGGTGGCCAATCTCGCCAACTGTTTCCCGATGATTCCGTCGGGCAAGGCGCATAACGAAATCCTGCTGCCGGACGAGGCAAGCGACGAGGCAGTGGCCAGCGCCATCGACGCCAAGGGCAAGGCGCTAGTGTAGACGCAGCGGCGCCGCGTCGGGGGATTGTCTCGACGGCTTTCGCGCTTCGGCGCGTTTGTACCGCCGCGCCGACGCTTTTCTTTTTCGCGCGCGCCTCTATGGTGCCGCCATCTCCAGAGTACCGAGTTCGACCATGAACAGACCCGTCCAGTCACCCGCTTCGGCCTATTTCATCACTCCCGAAAAGGAGGCGAACGAGGCGCGCACGCTGGCGATCATCGTCGACAACGAACCGGGGGTTCTGGCGCGTGTGATCGGGCTGTTCTCCGGCCGTGGCTACAACATCGAAAGCCTGACGGTCTCGGAAACCGAGCACGAGAAGCATCTGTCGCGCATCACGGTCGTCACCCGCGGCGCGCCGCATGTGATCGAGCAGTTGAAAAGCCAGCTCGACCGGATCGTGCCGGTGCATCGCGTCGTCGATCTCACCCGCGTTGCGGGCGAAGACGGCGAAAGCGCGCCGATCGAGCGCGAGCTGGCGATCGTCAAGGTGGCCGGCAAGGGCGAGGGTCGCGTCGAGGCGCTGCGGCTGGCCGACGTCTTCCGCGCCAAGGTCATCGACTCCTCGATCGAGCATTTCGTCTTCGAGATCACCGGTAGGCCGTCGAAGATCGACAAATTCGTTGCGATCATGGCGCCGCTCGGCCTCGTCGAGGTCTGCCGCACGGGCGTCGCGGCGCTGTCGCGCGGCAAGGCGGGAATGTAGATCCCATGGGGTGGATAGCGACCCGCTCTCTGACAGAGTGGTGTTGTTGAACCGGCCACCTGGAGACGACCATGCAATTCTTAGCTG